>CAKSNI010000007.1 GCA_934476025.1 uncultured Eubacteriales bacterium
ACATAAACCCCGTGGTTTTGTCACGACGGTCAGTGATGAGCTGGGGCGCAAATGCGTGATGGATCTGGTGGAGGATGTCGGGGTCCGGCTTTTTCCGGTCGGGCGATTGGATCGGGATTCCGAAGGGCTTTTGTTTTTGACCAATGACGGGGAGTTTGCCAACCGGCTGACCCATCCGTCCAGCCATGTCAACAAAACCTACCGGGTAACGGTGAAGGGCGAGGTGACCGACGAGCAGGTTCTCCGCATGAGTGAGGGAATCGAAATTGACGGCCGAAAAACCCTGCCGTGCGATTGTTTTGTGGCCGAGCGAAAAACCGATCGAACGGTTCTGTTTTTTGTGATTTGTGAAGGCCGAAACCGGCAGATTCGAAGAATGTGCGAGGCGGTCGGATTGTCGGTTTTGCGTCTGAAGAGAACCGAGATTGCCGGGGTGAAACTCGGGATGCTTCCTCAGGGAAAATGGCGTGACCTCAATGAACGCGAAATGAAGCGGCTGAACGGCATTTCGCAGAATGGGGGGAATGACCAATGATCAGTGTGCTGCCCTGCAATGAAAAAGAACGGGTTGCCGCTTTGTACGCCGAAGAATCGCTGCCTTTTTCGGCCGAAAGCTGTGCGGTTATTGCCAGAGAGGGGACAAAGGAACTCGGTTACTGCCTGTTTGATTTCAAAAAAGATCGTGTGATGGTTCGTTCTTTGCGGCCGCAGTCGGATTTGGCTTTGGCTGACGGAATTTTACGCAGCGCACTCCATGTAGCCATTTGCCGGGGTGTGATTCAGGCGTTTTATGCGCCGGATGCCCCGGAAAAACTGTTTTTGAAACTGGGCTTTGTGGAAAATGCGGACAAGCGGACGCTGGACATTACCAAACTTTTTAAAAAGTGCGCCGGCTGCTCAAAAAATGCTTGACTTCTTTTCCCGGTGTGATGTATAATACCTATGTTATGTTAGAATGATCTTGGAGGCTTATTATGGAAGTTTTGGAAATAATTCTCGGTGTGGTTATGTTGCTTCTTTCCATCGTGATTATCGGGGTGGTTTTGCTGCAGCAGGGTCACCGTTCCGGTATCAATGGGGCAATTTCCGGCGGCGCTGATACCTTCCTTTCGAAGAATAAGGCGAAAACGGCGGATGCGCTTCTCGGTCGGATTACCAAATATTTGGCCGGCGCTTTCTTCGTGATTGCGATTGCTACAACGGTAATTGCCACCCTCAAAAAGTAAACCGAATGAAAACAGGAGCACGGCTTTGGCCGTGCTTTTTGTTTTGGGTGAAAAAAGAGCGTGTTGGCGGCCAGGCATATTTTTAAATGCACCGGCATATTTCTATTACCGGGCGGTGAGAAAAATGGAAACGGCCATAACGGTGGGCGGTTGTTTTTACGGGTTGGGAATGCTGATTTGCCTGTTGGCGGGGGGCAAGCCGGTGCGGATTTTTCTGCTGAATGCCGGGCTGGGCATTTGGATGTTTGCTTTGATCAATCTGACTTCTTTTCTCACCGGGGTTCGTATTCCCGTGAATCCGGCCGGGGCTTTGTGCAGTGCTCTCGGCGGATTGCCGGGAACAGCGCTGCTTTTGTTGTTTCGCTATTGGCTTTTTCCGGGCTGACTCTTTTTTGTTCAAATCCCCGATCGGGTTTCGGCGGTGGCCGGAGCGGATCGGGGATTGCTTTTGCTTCGTTTTCGGCGGTTGTGTTTGACATTTACCGGGCGATCATGTAAGATAAAGAAGCGGGGCCTTTAAAAAATCTTAAAAGTTCTCCTTCTTTATTTTTAAAAAAGAAGTGTGTATAATCGGGTCAGGGGGAATGAAAAAATGAATCGAATTCTGATTTGCGACGACGAAGCGGATATTGTCAACGCATTGGTGATTTATTTAAAAGCGGAAGGATATGAAACGGTGACGGCTGCCAACGGCAGAGAGGCGGTTCAGGCCGTTATGCGGGAAAACTTTCAGCTTGTAATTATGGATATTATGATGCCGGAAATGGACGGCATCACGGCCATGCAGAAAATACGGGAACAGAGCAATGTTCCGGTTATTCTGCTGACGGCTAAAGGAGAAGACAACGATAAAATTCTCGGGCTGAATGTCGGAGCGGACGATTATGTCACCAAACCATTTAATCCGGTGGAATTGGTGGCCAGAGTAAAATCTCAGCTGCGTCGATATGTAAAGCTCGGAGGAAATATTCCCGAAAATGATAAGATCATCGAAATCGGGTCAATTGTGATGAATGACTGCTCGAAGGAAGTCACCTGCGACGGAGAACCGGTTTCGCTGACTCCGACGGAATATGACATTCTGAAATTGTTGATGACCCATCCGGATACCGTTTTTTCGCCAAAAGAAATTTACAGCCGGGTTTGGAATGATATTCCGATGGAATCGGAACGGACCGTAGCGGTGCATATCCGTCATATCCGGGAAAAAATCGAAATTGATCCGGCCAATCCGCGCTATTTGAAGGTGGTTTGGGCCAAAGGATATAAGATGGTGGGAGGGGTATAAGCTTGTCCAAATTCTTATCCAGCCTTGCCGTAAAAATTACCACCGTGGTGTTCAGTTTTCTGTGCTGCTTTGTTTTGGCCGGCAGCACGGTAACGGTGGTTTTTCTGGCATACCATACTGCCTATACCGACGATGGAAACGCTCTGTATTCCAATGTGTATAATACCTATCTGGAGGAACAAACCGATGAGATCGCCAAGATTTACGAATCCTGTTTAAGCGAGTCGTTTCAAACCGGCACCGATATCCGGAATACCCGGCTGTACAATGATTTGGATTTCCGTTTTGCACCGGACAAAAGCAATTTTGATTTCCGGATTGTCGATAGCTCTTTATCGGTTTTGTACGATTCTTCCTCCTTGGATACGCCCTATTCCTATGCGCATACCCGAACGATGTATGCCTATCTGAATCCCTTAGGAAGCCAGCAGTCCTGGCAGGGGAGATATTTTTCCAGCTACGATGAAATGGAAAAATTCATGGAAGAAGCATCCGATTACAGTTACAGTGTTTCCGAAGGCGCCGACGGCAGCTATTTTGTGGTCTATGAGAGCCGGGAATTTTCTTATCGGATTGACTGCATGGTAAAATCGGAACTGCCGGTGAAAGACAGCCTGTACAGCAATTTGCGCTTTATTCGGTTTGTCATTTCTTTACGGTATACGTTGATTTTTGTGATGGCAATATCGGGCGTGTTGCTGATAGCTTCGGTGGTGATTTTGCTTTGCGCCGCCGGGCACGCGGAATCGAAACCCGGAATTACGCTGAATTGGATCGACCGGATCCCTCTGGAGATCCTGATGCTTCTTTCCCTGATTCCACTGGCAATCTTTTTCTGGATCGGTTTTTCGTTTTATACCGCCATTTCGCAGTCGCTCGAAATGGTGGCCGGATTTCTCTATCTTGTGGTCTTTATCTTTTTGGCCTATCTGGCTGTTTTCATCCCGATGCTTTCGTTTTCGGCCCGGGCAAAACAAGGGGCGTGGTGGAAAAACACCGTTGCCTATGGCATCGGCTACGGGTTGGTTTTTCTTTTCCGGAAAATCGGAAAATTCCTGCGGCTTTGCAGCGCCAATATGCCGAATGTGCTGAAATATCTGCTGTTTTTGGGCGCCATGGCTTTGTCGGGATATTTTATGATTTTTTGTAATCATCGGGCAAGATTCGGCGGAACGGTGCTTGGTTTTACGGCGGTTTTGATCCTTTTTGTGCTCGGCTGCATTTGGATGGCGGAATATGGGAAACTGTACCGTTCGGCCGGAAAAATTGCCCGTGGCGAAGAAATCGGCGACGGCCCGGACTGTCGGTTGCCGGATCAAAAGGCATTTTCCGATCGATTGGTGGGCATTGATGACGGCATCCGCCGGGCGGTATCGGAACAAATCCGTTCCGAACGCATGAAAACCGAACTGATCACCAATGTTTCTCATGATATCAAAACGCCGTTGACCTCGATTATCAATTATGTGGATTTAATCGGCAAAGAACCGATTGACAATCCGACTGTCCGGGAGTATCTGGGGGTCCTGAGCCGTCAGTCCTCGAAGCTGAAAAAACTGATTGAGGATTTGATTGAGGCTTCCAAGGCCTCAACCGGGAATTTGGCAGTCAATGCCGAACCGATTGATCTCGGGGTGCTGCTTTCGCAGACCGTTGGGGAATATACCGAACGGTTGGCCCAGTCCGGTCTGGAAGCGGTGGAACAGATTCCGCCGCAGCCGGTTTTTGTATTGGCAGACGGCCGGCATTTATGGCGTGTGTTCGAAAATCTGATGAACAATATCTGTAAATATGCACTGCCGGGAACCCGGGTGTATTTGAGTCTGGAAAACGACGGTAAAAACGCTTCGGTGATTTTTAAAAATGTTTCCAAAGAAGCACTGAATATCCCGCCCGAAGAACTGGAAGAACGGTTTGTACGGGGGGATAGTTCCCGGAATACCGAGGGAAGCGGACTGGGCCTTTCCATAGCCCGCAGTTTAACCCAACTGCAGGGCGGCCAATTTGAAATCAGTACTGATGGGGATTTATTTAAAGCGACCGTTCGGTTTTTGATCATTGATCCGCAAACAGCCGAATCTTCTGACAACAGTCAGGAAGGAGTACAAGATGTTAGAAGCAAAAAAACTGACCAAGGTTTATAAGCCTAAAAAAGGAGTGCCGGTGGTGGCGCTCGATGGGGTGGATATTCGTTTTTCCGACACGGGAATGGTGTTTTTGCTCGGAAAATCCGGAAGCGGGAAATCAACCCTGCTGAATATTCTCGGCGGTTTGGATTCGGCCGACAGCGGAGAAATTTTGATTTGCGGTGCTTCCAGCAAACAGTTCCGTCCCAAGCATTTTGATTCTTATCGCAATACCTATATCGGGTTTATTTTTCAGGAATACAACATTTTAGAAGAATTTACCGTAGGGGCAAATATTGCGCTGGCGATTGAATTGCAGGGAAAAAAAGCAACCGACGAAGAAATCAATGCCATTTTGGAACAGGTAGATTTGCAGGGGTATGGACAGCGCAAACCCAGTGAATTGTCCGGCGGCCAAAAGCAGCGGGTCGCCATTGCCCGGGCGTTGGTGAAGAATCCGCAGATTATCATGGCGGATGAACCGACCGGGGCATTGGATTCGGCAACCGGCCGGCAGGTTTTGGACACCTTGCGCAAACTTTCCCGTGAAAAATTGGTGATTGTGGTTTCGCACGATCGGGATTTTGCCCGGCAATATGCGGATCGGATTATCGAACTGGCCGACGGCCGGGTGATTCGGGACGAAACCTTTCTTAATGAAAAAACGGCGGATGAAAATCTTTCGTTTTCCGGCAACACGGTAACTCTCAAAGCCGGGTACCACCTGACGGAAGAAGATCGGATAGCCATTAACCGATATATGGATTCCCTTGGGGAAGAGCAACTGCAGATTTCGGCCCTTCGGCAGCCCACGGTTGCCCGGAAGGCTGTTCCGACCGATTCTTCCTCCATTCGAACTGATTCAAACAAACCGTTTTCGTTGATCCGCTCCCGGCTTCCCTTGAAATCGGCTGTTAAAATTGGGGCCGGAGGGCTGAAATACAAAAAGTTCCGCCTGGTGATGACGATTTTTCTTTCCTGCATTGCTTTTGGTCTGTTTGGACTTTCGGACACCTTCGGGTCCTATCAGCATATACGTGCCTGTGCGGATTCGATAGCCGACAGCGCGGTGCGATACGCCAGCATTATCAAGGTGAAAAAAATGCATTTCGAAGAGGATTCGTTCTATCAGAATCTGGGAAATCGGTTGAGTGAAAACGATCTGAAAAACTTTCGTGAGCAAACAGGGGTTTCTCTGACCGGTGTGTACCAGCCGGTGAGTACCGGGCCGTTTGTGCTGCAGCAGTATGACTCATCCGTCGAACTGAGCAAAAGCAACTATCGGATTCACGCAACCGAAATCCGGGGCTTTTCGGAAATTCCGGAGTCCCAGCTGGAGAATTTCACCGGGAAATTGCTTTGCGGAAGGATGCCGGACGGGCAAAAAAATGAAATTCTGATTTCGGATTATGTGTACGAAACTTTCCATAAGGCCGGCTATTCGGAAAGCGGAGATTCTTACCGGCTTTCCGCTCGTCCGAAAGAGGATTCCGAAACTTCTTCCTCTGTTACAGCAGACGGAGCCGCTCCGTCTTTTAAGAACATCGCTTCTTATGAAGACATGATCGGGAAATCCCTGTTGCTCGGAGAAACCGAGTATACCGTTACCGGCATTTTTGACAGCGAAGTGGATTTTTCCCGTTATGATAGACTGATTGAAGAAAAGGTCAATCAAAGCGATGCTCAAAACCTGGTGGATTTTGCGCTGATGAATGAACTGAATGGGATTCAGGAATATTCTTTGGCCCAGGTTGCGGTGGTCGGGGAAGGATTTGTTGATCGCATGACCCGGCAATATCCCGATCATTCGATGATTACACAGGCCTATATAACTCTGTATCAGGAGGACGGCAGTTTCGGCTTCAGCCCGAATTTCGCCCAAAAATTCAGTGAAACGGATCCGAATCAGGTGGTTTGGTTCCGGGAAAATCGAAATCTGCAGCCGGGAGAAATTTTACTGGCCCTGCCGCAATCGATGCGGGAGAATCAGGAACAGTGGGAAGCGGCTCTTTCGAAATATGCCGACTTGGTGTTGGAATTTTCCGGGCGCTATCTTCCGGATTCAACCCAGAACCCCTTCCGGGATCGGTACCGGGTGGTCGGCGTTCTGCCGATCAGCGAAGAATTTGAGCCCGGGGAAATGATTGTAATCGACGATCAGACGGCCGAAAAGCTGATTGATCCGCAGGATGGCCTTTTCCTTTTTGCTGCCGGCAAAATGCCGCAAAAACGCGCGGAGATCGAAAAATTGGTGACCTATACACTGGATGACAAAGGGGAAGTCCGATACGAACTGCAAAATCCCGCCTGCTATGAACTGAATATTGTAAACAGCGTGCTGCAGGTATTGGCCAAGGTGTTCTTCTGGATCGGGATCGGATTTGCCGTGTTTGCGTCCATTATGCTGGCCAATTTCATTGCCACCAGTATTTCCTATAAAAAACAGGAAATCGGAATTTTGCGGGCTATCGGGGCCAGAGGAAAGGATGTATTTTCCATCTTCTTTTCGGAGAGCTTTTTGATAGCCGGAATCAATTTCCTGTTATCGTCCGTTGGTGTCGGGGTCCTTACGGCATTGATTAACCGACTGATCCGGGCCGAACTGGGCATTCTGGTGACGGTGCTTTCCTTCGGGATTCGGCAAATTGCATTGCTGTTGCTGATCAGTATCGCCGTGGCGGCTTTGGCCAGTTTCCTGCCGGTTCGCCGCATTGCGTCCAAAAAACCGATCGATGCGATTCGGGATCGATAAAACGACTAAGAAAAAGCCGCAGGCAACGCCTGCGGCTCAGACTGTAGACAAATAAATCAGGTTGTGCCGCGGCGTTTACGCCGCGTTTTGTTTTTTCGGCGACATGCGCGGCGGAAAAACACCTTATAAGTGAAAAACCGCTGAATCAAGCGGTTTTTCAAGAACATTGGGGTGGTATTGGCGGGGATAGAGTGCAATCAGAACATCATCGGAATCAGATAGGAGAAGAAAGACATAATCAACCCGGCGCTGAGAACGCCCAGGGCAATCAAGGGGAAAGAACGGCGGAAGCGGATATCCAGTATATCGGCGACCAAACCGCCCGTCCAGGCACCGGTTCCCGGAAGAGGAATTGCGACGAACAGGTACAACCCCCAGGATTTATATTTCAGCATGGTTTCGCTGGAAGCCTTCTGCTTGGCCCGCGCATCCAGTTTTTCCGCCATTTTTTTAAAGTGTTTGGTTTTTTTCAGCCAATTGAGGATTTTGCGGATAAAGAGCAACTCCAGCGGAATCGGTACCAGATTGGCAATCACACAGATCGGAAAGGCGACAAACCAGTTGATATGGAGCAATGCCGCGGCGATCAGGCCGCCACGCAGTTCAAAAATCGGAAGCATGGAAACAACAAAAATGACCAGCTCCGGGGGAATGTGATTTTTTAAAAAATCAACGACGGATTCAAGCATAAAAAACTCCGATCCGGGCAATCAGCCCAAGGGTTTCTTTGAAAAAGTCTGCAACAGTTTTTCCGTTGATTTTCGGCATATAAAGGAAAACATAGGCCGCCGCGGCACACAGAATCAGCAGCACCGCAACCAATATTGACAGCATAATGCCAACCGGGTCGTTTTTCTTTTTGGGAGCTTGTTTCCCGGCCGACGGAATCGGTAAATCCTCCGACTCGGCTTCTTTGAAATCTTCGGGTTCATCAAACAGATCTTTCCCGGAATCGATTTCTTCCACCGGCTGATGCGGAGAAAAATAGGAGGCGGCGTGGCTTAGATCAATGGAAAGCGGCGATTCGTCTTTGGACGATTCCGGGTAAGAATCGGACACGCGATCTGCCCCGGTTGGCGGATCCTCCCGGGTAAGAACCGGATCAAGCCGAACCGCGCCGGCGGCCGGCAGGGCGGGTTCCTGCGGCAAAGGCGTATCGGCAGGGATTTCTTCGGCCGGAGGAGTTTCCTTTTGCAGGGGAAGAGATTCTTCCTTTTCGGCCGGAAGGGCTTCGGTGATCGGCAAAGCGGCCGAAGGATCAACGGGAGCGGCAACCATCGGAATCGATTGGACTGCCGGTTCCTGCTCACACAATTCCGGAATGGATTCGGCGGCCGGCATCGCTTCGTCGGTGGTTTCTTCGACCGTCGGCTGTTCGTGCGTAACGGCATTTTCCGGTCGGATCAGATCGTTTTCGGTATCGGGCGTGCGGCTTAAAGAAGTAATGTAACTGTGAATCAACGAATTCATCAATCGGTTTCGCAGCGACTTGTTCTCGGTAAGCAGGATAATGGATTGCGGGCCGCTTTCCAGAATGCATCCGCCGAAAACGCCGTTGCTGTCCACCAAAGGCATGGCCCCCTGAGGAATTTCAATATCTCCGGTGGAGGAAATTGAAAAAGCGGCTTTATCCACCGGTTCACAGGGCAACCCGACTGCCCGGGGAATCAGGGATAGCAACGCCTGATTCCCGAACAGCGGACCGGTAATCAGAATGACCCGGCTGCGGCCGACGGCGGTTGCCAGCGCCTTAACGGTTTCCTTGGCGCTGGAAGTCGAAGTGTTTAAAATGCGGCAGCGAGCACAGCCTCCGAGATTGAATTCCATTTCAAAGTCTGATGGGGTTCCGTAATAGATGATATCGATTTTTAAACTTTCCAACATCAATATATGGATCCTTTCTGTTCATTATCACTGTATTTCCGCCCGGCTTATGCAGGGCGGATTATGAATCGGCGGCAGACGGAGGAGTTTCACCCCGATTTTTGTACCAGGCAGCCGGATACCGCGGAGTCGGATTGACGGTCAGGGAGCTGCTCTCGACGGCCGACCCTTCATCGTATTGCATGGCAACCACAACGGTTTTGGCGCTGGCAAAGGCATCGTTTGGCGTTACCAGTGTCAGCAGCGGGGTTCCGTAAGAGGGAAGAGAAGAACAGCGGTAAATGCTGCGTTCCGTCAGTTCTCCCAAATACGATTGAAACGCTGCTTCGCTTTCCAATTTCGGCTTTAAGAAATTAAAAGCGTTGCCGTCATCATCGGCCTTTTCGGTGTTGGTCACCATAACAGCGAAAACCAGATAGTGATGAATTCCGGTTTCGTCTGTCAGGGTGATGCTGCGGTGATTCAGCGCTTTGGTGCGATCCAGGTACAAAGAAAGAGATCCAAACATCCGGCCGTCTTTCATGGAGTTACCGTAAAGAATGGTGTTGTCGCTGAGGGGCTCACAACGGGAATCCAGAAATAAAGCACCGTAGCGGCTTTCCTTTTTGACGGCATTGTGAGAAGTGTAATAAGTGTTGTCGGCCCCCTGGTATACCGGGTGGTCAATGTCGGAATCGGGAATATACAGCCAGGCACAAAAATCTGCGTTTTGCCGCTGCAGGGCTTCGGATGCCTGCGGATACAGTGAGGAATAAAAGGTTTCCCGCGCGGCGGCCAATTGACGATCTTCTTTAGCGGAAAGAGAAAAATATCGAACCGAAAAAACAGCAGCCAAAACCATAGCGATGGCCAAAACCCCGGCGGCTATGCCCGCAATCGAAAAGCGGCGGTGCTTTTTTGGGGCTTTCGGAGAAGCCCCGGCTGCTTTTTTTAAAGCAGGGAAAGGCATAGGTTCCACCGGCAATTCCGGTTCCGATTCAAAAGAAGAAAAAGCCGTTTCTTCACCGCTTTTCCGGATTTCTTCGGCCGGTTTTGGCTCATTCACTTCGGATTCGGAAGAATCTTTCGGCCGGGGAGGCGAAACGGTCTGCGGAACCGAGTCGACCGACTGCCCGGAAGAACCGTCCGGGAGAAGGGAAGAAGGGGAAGATGGAGGTGCTTGACCTGCTTTGTTGGATTCTGCAGATTCGGTTTCCGAAAGGGAAGCGGGTGTTTGATCTGCCTGAAAAGCCGTTGTTTCTTTAAATACAGGCGGTTCGCCGATGCCTGAAACGGGCGGCTGCTTTGGGGCCGCAACAGGGGATTTGAAAAGATCGGCATCCTCTATCAGGGTTACCCGATCCACCGGGCAGCCGCCCGGCAGCGGCAGGGGGTAGTCTTTTAGACAGTGCCAGAGCAAAAACAGGGCTTCGTGAACGGTGCGGCGGCGAATTTCTTCCCGATCCATGGATTCGCTCAAAGCACATTTGCGAACGAAAATGCCATCCGCCCGGCTGACGGCGGTATAAACCGTCCCGACCGGTTTCCCTTCACTGGTGGCCGGCCCGGCTACCCCGGTAGTGGAAACCCCGAAGTCGGCGGCGGCCAATTTACGGATGCGAAAAGCAAGTTGCGCGGCGGTTTCTTTGCTGACCGCGCCGCAGGAATGTAAAATCGAAGCCGGAACCCCCACGGCCTGCTCTTTGATGCGGTCGGAGTAGGCGCAGATCCCGATTTCGAGAATTTCGGAAGCGCCGGGAACCGAAGTGATTTCCTGGCTGAGCAGACCGCCGGTCAGTGATTCGGCGGCAGATACCTTCAGATGTTTTTCCTTTAAAAGACGGCAAACCGCTTCGGGGAGGGATTCTCCGGTTTCGGAGAAAAGACGCCGGCCGAGCAGTTCCCGCAGTTTGGAAAGCAGCAGAGAAATTTTGTGTTCGGCCTGTTCGGTTGAGGCCGCCCGGACGGTAAGCGCACCGGTCAGAACCCCGTCATTTTCCGTGCAGTCCGCCACAGCGCCGAGGGCGCGGGCAAGGTCAAGAATTTGATCCCGGCAGGGGGCAGGCGAATCGGCACAAAGGCAGGAAAACCGCAGGGTTTTGGAACAGGGAGCCAGGGATTTTTGCAAAAGCGGAAAAATCCGGCGTTGAAAAATTCGTTCGGCCGCTTCCGGATTTCCGGGAAGCACCAGAAAGGTGCAGCCGTTTTTGGCAAACAAAAAAGCAACCGCCGGAGTTTCGTCATCGGTCAGCAAAACACTGCCGGAAGGAAACCGATAATTTGCCTCAAACAGCAGAGAAGCGGCTTTGCCGGAACAGTTCCTTAAAAAGGTTTCGTAATCGCCGCGCCGCTCGCAAAGAGCGCCGGCAAACCGGTTGATACCGTCACGGACAACCGAAAATTCGCCCAACGGCGCATCGGAAACAATTAAAAACAAAGAGGCATCTTTCGCGTTTTCCAGCTCTTTCTGAAAAGCGGCCGGATCGGGGCGGCAGGCCTGGATTCTCGGAAACCGGACGCCAAGGCCGCTCAGTTGAGCAATAGCATGGGAAAGAAAACGCGAACGCGCTTCGCTGGGTTCTTTCTGAACCGACAAAACATGGGTAATCATCATTCAGCATCCTTAAAAATATTGTGGCGGCGTTCCCGACGCTGAATCAGCAAAAAACGGGTTTCGGCAACCGCCTGTTCCACCAGGTGTTCAATATCCAGCTTCTCTTCGGCTATCCGGCATTTGGCGTCGGTCGGCCGGGTCATCGGGTGTTTGGGAGTGAAAACGGTGCAGCAGTCCTCGTAGGGAAGAATGGAGGTTTCGAAGGTGTCAATTTCCCGGGAAATCCGGACAATTTCACTTTTATCCATACCAATCAGCGGACGAAGCACCGGCATATCCCCGGTCGGTTCGACCGAACAGATGGCCGGAAGGGTCTGGCTGGCCACCTGGCCCAGGCTTTCCCCGGTAATCAGTGCCAGGCTGCCGTTTTCCCGGGCAAGGCGGCAGGCAATCCGCATCATCATGCGCCGCATAATCAGCGTAAAATACTCTTCCGGGCAAAGTTCGGCAATCTGTTCCTGGATTTCGGTAAAGGGAACAATAGCCAGACGGATATCTCCGGCATAGGCGCTGACCTTTTTCAGCAGATCGCACACCTTTTTTTCGGCCAGTTCGCTGGTGTAGGGAGGACTGGCAAAATGAATTGCGTCCAGCACAAGGCCCCGTTTGGCCATCATATAAGCGGCGACCGGGCTGTCAATGCCGCCCGAAATCAGGACGGAGGCTTTTCCGGCCGTTCCGACCGGAAGCCCGCCGGCACCGGGAAGTTGCCCGGCGTGAACAAAAGCGGCGTTTTCCCGTACCTCCACCCGGACGATTTCATCGGGATGGTGAACATCTACCCGTAAATGGGGATAGGCTTCCAGCAGGGCGGCTCCGACCTCCCGGGAAAGTTCGGGAGAGGTGTAGGGAAATTTTTTATCGCTTCGTTTGGATTCCACCTTGAAGGTGGAAATTTCCTGCATCCGTTTTTCAAGATAATGCACGGATTTTTCGCAGATATCCTTTTCACAAACGCAGCACCGGGAAAAACCGGCAATTCCGAAAACCTTGGCGGTTTCCCGGATGGCTTTTTCAAAATCGAAAGAGTCATCCTGCGGCTCAATGGTGATGGTGGACTGGGATTTCTGAATCTGCACCGGGCCGATATCCCCAAGACGGCGGCGCAGGTTACGGATCAGGGTGTCCTCAAAGACATTTCGATTCAGCCCCTTTAAGGCCAGTTCTCCGTTTTTGATTAAAATAATTTCTTTCATTCAGGCAAACCTTCTCATTCTTTTGGTGATATCGTTCAGGGCTTCGGCAAGCACATCAATCTGCTCTATCGTATTTTCCGGCGAAAAACTCAGACGCAGGGCGCTGTCAATCCGCTCATTGCTCAGCCCGTAATGCTGCAGAACATAGCTGCGGTGCCCTTTGGCACAGGCACTGCCCATGGAAACGCAGATGCCTCGGGCAGACAGGGCGTTCAAAACCGATTCGGATTTATAGTAACAAACCGAAAGATTCAAAATGTAGGGCAGAGCGTTTTCCGGGGAATTGAGGCAAATCATTCCGGAAGAACAGAGCTTTTCGGCGGCATAGTCGCGTACCTTTTTCACCGCGGCCAAATCCCGGGATATATCCAGGGATTCCAGGGCCCCTAAAAGGCCGGCAATGGCCGGAACGGCTTCGGTTCCGCTGCGAAGGCCGGATTCTTGCCCGCCTCCGGTAATCAGGGGCGGAAAACCCTTGAGCCGGCCGGAACGATACAGAAGGCCGATTCCCTTGGCAGCGTGAATTTTATGGCCGCTTGCACTCAGCAGGTCAATCCCTGATTCCTCCACCGAGAGCGGAATTTTTCCGAAAGCCTGTACGGCATCACAGTGTAAAAGGGCCGGGGAGTGCGCGTCGTTGATGGCCTTTCGGGCTGCTTTCAGATCAAAAACGGCTCCGGTTTCGTTATTCACGGCCATCATGCTGACCAGAATGGTATCGCGGGTAATGGCGGTGCGCAGATCTTCTTCGCGGATCATTCCGTTAACCGGAACCAGGCGGATGACCTCGAACCCGTCCCGTTCCAGATCTTCCACGGTTTTCAAAACCGAGGGATGCTCCAGGGCTGTGGTAACAATCCGGCGGCCCTGCTTTTTCATCATCCGGGCCGCACCCCGCAAAGCGGTATTGTTGGATTCGCTGCCGCAGGAGGTAAAAAACACTTCCGAAGGGGAACAGGAAAGAAAATCGGCGGCAGCCTGCCGGGCAGACTCCAGAACGGAAGCGGCCTGCAGCCCAAGAGAGTAAGTGGAAGAAGGATTGCCCCAGAAACGGGACAACGCCTTTTGTGTATATTCCACGCATTTGGGGCAGGGTTTGGTGGTGGCACTGTTGTCAAAATAAATCAGAGATTCCAAAATGATAACTCCTTACAAACAAAAGACCGCAAAAATTCAACTTATATTATATAAGATGCGGCCGGTTTTGGCAAGAGAAAAAGTAAAAAATCCGAAAAATGGGTTATGCTAACATCCGAAGGCTGTTTTGACGGAAAAACGGCATCCCTTCAAAAGGAAAACGGGTGGAAAACAAAAAAGAAATCGGAGGACGAAAAATGATCAAAAAACGAACGGCGGTGCGATGCCTTTCTTTTTCGCTGGCACTTACTTTGCTGTGCGTCGGGCTGTACGCCGGGGAACGATCCCGACGGATTCAATATGAATCGCTGCAGAACGCCCGGTATGAGGAAGCGTTTTATGAACTGGAGGCTTCACTTTCCGATATCCGAAACGATTTAAAGAAACTGTTGTATATTTCTCCGGGAAAAAAGGCCGCTGCGCTGTCGGCATCGCTTCTTTATAAAGCCGAAAGCGCCAAAATGGCTCTCGCTCGGCTTCCGCAGGAAGAAGAACTGGATGATCTGCAGCTGTTTCTATCTCA
>CAKSNI010000008.1 GCA_934476025.1 uncultured Eubacteriales bacterium
CTGTTTCATCAGGGTTTTCATGGTATCCAGATTCCAGTTGTTGTCGGCCACATATTCGTTCGGCGTTTTAATGCCGTATTCAGCCAGAGTGGTTTTGTTAAAATAGATCATGGATCCGGCCATATCCCAACTGGAATTGGCCCCATTTACGGCATAGCAGTATTTTCCGACGGTGAAAGTCTTCCGCAGTTCCTGATTCCAGAAAGGATCCGTTACGTCCAAACCGGTTTCTTCTTTGGTGAGCGGCATCAGCAGGTTCAGCGTCCGCGGGAAGTCGCCGTTTTCAACAACGACATCCGGCGACTGACCGGCATTGATCAGGGCCGCCATCTTTACGACATAGTCATCCTCGCTGACCTCTACAAGTTCCAGTGTCATACCGGTAGCCTGTTCAAAGTTGGCAATCACTTCGCCGGTATCGGTGGTTTTATGGGGAATCCAGGTAGCGAACTGCACCTTGGTGCCTTTGAGTTCACTCGGCATATCCATAAAATAGGTTTCTTCGGCATTGTCCATCCCGCCTTTTTTTCCGCCGGTCTGGCCTTTGTTTCCGCCTTTATCGCCGCCGCAGCCGGCCAATGCAATCATGGAAGCTGCCGTTACGAGTGCAAGAAACAGGGTTGCGATTCTTTTGATCATAATCCATTCTCCTTTTCAGTTTATAGCACCCAAAGTTACTACATAGCTATTTTACCATAATTTTTATAAAAATCAAGTATTTTTTTGTAGGTGATAGTTTTTTATTGTAGGAAAGCGATATTCCCGCCCCGTCCAAACACAAAAACAGCTCCGGCAGCGGATTTCCGCTCCCGGAGCTGTTGAAAGAAACAACGGTTTAGGATGACTTACTGGTTGGCAATGACATCCTGAATCACGGCGTTGGCACGGTTGACGCAATCGTCCACCACGTTGGAGGCTTTGGCCAGATTGACCCGAACCTGTGCTGAAGAACCGTTAAAGACATCTGCCGTCAGGCTGGCCGGGCTCATTGCCGAAACCTTGGCAACACCGCCCTGAACGGCCAGATATTTCGTACTCTTGTTTTCACGCAGCGTCTTGTAGATCGTTACGGCTTCATCATTTTTGAATACCTGGTTCAGATCATAATGATCCTCATTCAGGAACCAGCGCAGGAAGTACGTAGCCGCTTTCGGATTCTTGGAACCCTTGCAGATCCCGTACGCACGGGCGGTACCGGTGTAGGGCTGTTCGGAAGAAGCGTCTTTCTTCGGCAGAAGTTCAAACGCAAGATCATCCAGATCCATTTCATAGAACCAGCCCGGTCTGCTCCGCAGGCCGTAAGCCGCCGTCAGCTGGAGCGCCCCTTTTCCCTGCTGTATATCACTCCCGTGTTCGGAGTTATACTTGAGAAGCCCTTCCTCTTTGCACTGCAGCAGCCACTGATACGCTTCGGTCATTTCCTGGGAATTGATTTTATTCACAAAGGTATCGGTGGTGGTATCCCAACTGATGATCTGGCCGCCGAAAATGGTGGCAATAACATAGTCGGTCACTTCGGTGCCCGGGTTGTTGTAACCGCAGGCCTGGTTGATCTGCCGCATCAGGGTTTTCATGCTGTCAAGGGTCCAGTTGTTTTCGGCGGCGTATTCGCTCGGGCTCTTGATGCCGTTTTCTTCCAGTACGGTTTTATTAAAGTAGGTCAGGGAGCTGGCCAGGTCCCAGCTGGAATGAGAGCCGTTCACGAGATAGGGATATTTGCCTACCGTATAGAAGTCCACAACCTTCTGATCCCAGAACGGATCGGTGACATCCAGACCGGTTTCTTCTTTGGTCAGCGGAGTCAGCAGAGCGATGGAAGACGGGAAATCGCCGTTTTCAACCAAGACATCCGGCGACTGACCGGCGTTAATCAGAGCGGCCAGTTTTACGGTGTAATCCTCCTGGTTTACCAGAACGATTTCCGGTTTGATGCCGGTAACCTGTTCAAATTTTGCCAAAACTTCCCCGGTATCGGTGGTATCATGGGCAATCCAGGTAGCAAACTGAACCCTGGTCCCTTTCAGTTCGCTCGGAACATCCAGGAAATATTCTTCTTCCGCCAAGGCATCTACGCCGCTGGCGGTTGAAGCGGTGCCGGAATTGTTTGACCCGTTCTCTTTTCCGCACCCGGCCATGGCCACAAGGGACAACACAACTGCGACGGTCAAAAGCAAAGACAAAATCTTCTTCAACATGTGTGAAAGCACTCCCTTTTTGAAATTGTCAGCTCCCGCAAACCCTTTTCAGGTGCGGATTCTACGCGAATTATAGCAGAGCAAACAAAAAAAGTCAAGCATTTCCGGCCACTTTAGCGTTCTTCTACAAAAATAGCGTTATTCTACAAAACTCATCCCTTTACCGCCCCGGCGGCCACCCCCCGAACAATATATTTTTGCCCGGCCAGATAGAAGGCCACCACCGGCAATACCGAGAGCACCAGCATGGCCATCATGGCTCCCATATCCACCGATCCGTAACCGCCCTTCAGATACTGAACGGCAATCGGAATGGTTCTATAGTCGCTGCCGATCACCAGATACGGCAGCAGATAATCGTTCCAGATCCACATCGTATTGAGAATGGCCACCGTCACCGCCGTTGGCCGAAGCAGCGGCAGCACCACATAGAAAAAGGTCTGCAGCGGATTGCAGCCGTCGATGGTAGCCGCTTCTTCAATCCCGATGGGAACCGATTTTAAAAATCCCGTAAACAAAAAGCAGGAAAGTCCCGCCCCGAACCCGAGATAAATGACAATCAGTCCGGCCGGGTGATCCAAATGAAGCAGATTGGCCATTTTCGACATGGTGAACATGACCATCTGAAAAGGCACAATCATGGAAAACATCAGCAAAGCGGAAAACATCCGGGTCCCCCGGCTTTTTACCCGGACCAGATACCAGGCCGTCATGGAAGTAAAAAACAGAATGGCCGCGACCGAAAAAACCGTAATAAAAAGCGAATACAAAAAAGCACTGGCAAAGCCGGTATCGGCCAGACCGGTTTCGTAATTGGCGAAGCCGGCAAAGGTATCGCCCCGGGGCAGTGAAAAGGGATCGGCGCTGATGCTGAATTTTGTTTTCAGGGAATTGACCGCCACAATCAGAACCGGGAACAAAAAAGCGGCCGCCGCAACCGATAAAATCAGAAAAAGCATTCCCCTCAAAATCCGGTTCGGGTGATTTATGCCGTTCATGCCGCCTCCTGCTCCTTTCTGCCGGTCCATTTCAGTTGAAGAAAAGACACGGCCGCCACCATCAGAAAGAATACCACCGCTTTGGCCTGTCCAACCCCCTCCGCTCCGGTTCTCGCATAAAAGGTTTCATAAATGTTGAGCGCCAGCATCTGGGTTTTTCCCCCCGGTGCCCCTGCCGTCAGCGCCAGGTTCTGATCGAACAGTTTAAAGGAATTGGTCAGGGTCAAAAACAGGCAGATGGTAATCGACGGCATCACCGAAGGCAGCACAATCTTCCGAAGAACGGTCAGAGGGCCGGCGCCGTCCACCCGGGCGGCCTCCAGCTGTTCCGGCGGCACATTCTGAATTCCGGCAATATAGACGATCATCATATAGCCGATCATCTGCCAGTTCATCAATATCACCAGCCCCCAAAAGCCGTAGGTGGCATTGGAGGTCAGCGAATATCCGTACCGGGCCAATACCCCGTTTAAAATCAACTGCCAAATATATCCGAGAACGATTCCGCCGATCAGATTCGGCAGGAAAAAGACGGTTCTGAAAAAGTTGGTTCCCCGAATTCCCCGGGTCAGAGCGAGTGCCAGCAAAAAAGCAAACACATTCACGCTGATAACGCTCACGGCGGCAAATCGCACGGTAAACCACAGGGCATTCCAGAAGTCGCCGGTCGCAAAGGCCTCCCGGTAGTTATCCATCCCTACAAACACGGCATCGCTCACCGTGGTAAACCGGGTAAAGGAAAGCCCGATTCCAAAAACAAAAGGCAGGAAAAACACAACCAAAAAAGCCAACGCCGTCGGCAGCAGCAAAAGCCAAAAATATTTCCGAATTTCTTTGCTTTTCACCGGTTTCGTTCCCTCTCCCATTGCACGATCACCGTATTTTTTACCTCATCAAACGAAAGGCTCCCCTGCACATATTCCAGCAGAGCGCTGCCGAAGGCCTTTTTAAAGGCTTCCCCGGGGAATCCCGTAAAGGTCCAGGGAATGGAATGGGTATCGGAATTTTTCATTGAGGAAAGCATTTGTTCACTCAACGGATCGGTGGGTTGTTCCCCATCGGCAAAGGAGGAAAACGGGGTAATGAACCGAAGTTCCTCCCGTACATACCGTTTTCCGGTTTCACTGGAAAACAACCAGTCAAGAAAGTCCAGCGAAGCCTGTTGCTTTTCTTCGCTGACGCGGGCATTGATGGCCAGATAGTTTTCGGTTCCGATGCAAAGCCCCATGGATTCTTCTCCCGGCAGTCCCATATACAGCGGCAGCATTCCGACTTCATCGGATGAAACGGTATTTCCGCTCACATTGGCAATCTGCGACCAGGCCCAGGTTCCGTTTTGAATCATTGCGCAGCGTGAAAGGGCGAATTCCGCCATGGAGTCCTCCACCGATTTGGATCCGAGCAGAGTCTTTTGGGTAACGCTGTTATCGGTATACAAATCAAACAGCGAGCGAAAGGCTTCGCTGTAACGAAATTCCACCGTTTTGGCATTGGTGGCCGTCACCACCGTTTCCGCCGAGGGCGCATCCTCCCGGAATTCCTCGTAAAACGGCACATTGGCCAGGTGGGTCTGCCAGCGCCAATCCTCCCCCGAAGCCAGCGAAGTCGAGCCGAATACTCCTTCAATTCCGAGCTGTTCCTTATGGGCCGTCATATCCTCCACCACGGTTTTCAATTCCGAAAAAGAGCGAATCTGCGAAGCGTCATTCAGCGAACTCCTGCGATCCGGCAAAGCAAAATACCGCTTCATGATTTCATTATTATATAAAATCCCGTACCCCTCCACGGCATAGGGAATCCCTACCACCTTCTCACCGTCCCGAATGGCCAGCGACGAATCGCTTAACAGGGAATAAACCGAACTGCCCCGCAAATCCAGACAGTAATCCTTCCAGCTCTGATACCCCACCGGGCCGTTGATCTGAAAAATGGTAGGCGCCTGCGATTTGGCGACCTCGCTTTTCAGGGTTTGCTCATAGGTGTTCGCCGCGGCGGTAACAACCTTGACCCGAATGCCGGTTTCCTTTTCGTAATCCTTGGCGATCTGTTCGTAGGTTTTCGCCGACTCCGGCTTGAAATTCAGAAAATACACCAACTGCTTTTCCCTTTTTCCGCAGCCGGCCATCAGGCTGCCGGCGACCAGAATCTGGACCGCGCAAAGCAGAACCGACAACATTTTTTTCAACATAAACAGACTTCCTTTCACGCAATTTTGCGAATGTGTCCCTGATAGTCTGTCCGAAACGCCGCAAAATCATACACTTTACGCCCAAAGTCCCGGACAAAATCCGCCCTGAAATCCGGCGGATATTTTTTCAAAAAATTTTCCTTGACTTTTCAGTTTTGCTGTGCTATATTATTTAGGTATTCTGCTGGTGTAGCTCAGTTGGTAGAGCAGCTGATTTGTAATCAGCAGGTCGGGGGTTCAAGTCCGTCCACCAGCTCCACTTCAACTCCTGTC
Organism: uncultured Eubacteriales bacterium; assembly: GCA_934476025.1. GTDB lineage: Bacteria > Bacillota > Clostridia > Oscillospirales > Acutalibacteraceae > SIG607. The sequence goes on from CAKSNI010000008.1 coordinate 5,655, forward strand.
CGTTTCAGAATACTGATTTTTATATAAATATGGGAGAGTTCCCGAGTGGCCAAAGGGGACAGACTGTAAATCTGCTGCTTATAGCTTCGATGGTTCGAATCCATCCTCTCCCACCAAAAGAGACAAACAAGTCTAAAAAGCTTGTTTGTCTCTTTTTTATCCCACGAATAATAAAATATAATGTGTTTTGGAGCGATTTTAATAGAAAATCGCTCCGTTTTTATGTTTAAATCAAAGATCAACTGAACTAACTCACTAATATGCAGGTTTTGCTTTTTTGCAATCCCACTAATATTTGTGTTTTATATTGAAACCTTACTTCAAACATATTATAATTGAAAGGAAACAAAATCTATGAAATTATCATTAATCGAATCCCGACTTTTCGGAAGAATCTGTTATGGCTTTAAGAGAGACAAATATGGATTTGTTGAAATCGTGCCCGAACAGGCAGAAGTTGTAAAAACCATTTTCAGAATGTACAGAGAAGAAAATAGTTTAGAGGATATCCAAAAATACCTATTAAGCCGCTCCATTTCCTCTCCGTCCGGAAAGAAAAAATGGAGCAGAGATGTTCTCAACAAACTTCTCAATAATGGAAAATACACAAGAGGTATAATTGATTTTGAAGAATACTGTGAAGTGTATTTTTTAAAAGAAGGAAATTGTCGAAATCCTAACAAAGCGAGAGTGAAGAAAACATATGCCGAGAGCAACGAAAGAGGAACTGGAATGGGCATACGCAGTGACACGGGAGAAATTTTTAGAGCGTGTGAATAAGAAGTTTCCCATCAAGGCTGATGATTGGAACCGTTATTTAGACGGTATCTTTGAACTGATTTCAAATGACGAAGCCCCACTGTACGAATCGAAAATGAATGCGTATTTAGAAGAAACTGTAGTAAAGTATCTGCATCCGTCCGATGATTATGTTTCATTAACGGAAATAGCACGAAAATATGATGCAGCCAATCCAAGTTACTTAATACAAAGCTGGCTGAGAAGCCGTAACACGGTTGAGTTTCTGGCGACATGGGAAAGAAAGCATAATTCGAATTTTAATGAAGATGCTTTTCAAAGAATAACAGTCGATGCCAAAACTCCTCAGTTTACCTTGACGCCAAAGAAATGGATTGACCTGACAAATGCTATTGGAATAATATCCAAGCAAGGTAAAAGCGGCGGGACAATGGCACATCCGTTTATTGCTTGCGATTTTGAGATGTGGAATGATGCAGAGTTCAGATTCGAAGTGGTGAGGTTTTTTATCAACTCAAGAACGGAAATTCAAAATGAACTTGAGTAACCGGAGAATAACGATGGACAATTCAGAATGATTTCTTAAGTTAAGATTAAGGGGGATAAATCCTGGAGGGTATGCCACCAGATAATTGATATCTTCCACCCCCTTCGAGTGTTCAAATCAAGACAGCGAAAACGCAAAAACATCTCTATTGTCCTGTCTTCACACAGTCAAATTATCCGAACATTGTCATCAACGGTGACGCGTTCGGATTTTTGATTTTTATAAGCGACTTAACTTAACATCATAGCGCAAGGGCAGAGAGTCAGCACTCTCTGCCCTTGTGTGTTTTATCTGCTCTTTGTTTTTTAATACATTTTTATCGACAAAAATTTCTTAATACTATTCTTCTAAAAAACCGATTTCGGCCATTATACCGGATAATTTTTCCATCTGTTCATCATTACCCGAACATTTTTCAAGCGCTGCAAGAGCCTTATTCTTTAATGGTTTTTTATCGGTTAGATCATCATACATTTTACTGTAAAGTTCCAAAAGCTTTTGTAAACTTTCTTCTCGGTGATGAAAAACTTCGGTGAGTGCCGCAATTTTTTTGATAGCGACTTCATCATGAACTGTGATGTTTTCCTCTCCGGTACGGTTACTGTCTTCAACGCAGCCTATGTTATTGATTGTGTTTTTTAAGTCCAAAAGCTGTTCTTGTACCTTTTCTATCTGCTTTAAAACATAATCAATCGAAAAATTTTCTGTATTCTTATGATCTGACATATCGTTATCCTCCGATTTTAAATTCGGTGGGCGCAATAAGCATATTTTGTTTTCTTCTATATAATGCGCCCTGCCGTTCTTAACAAGGCCTTTTGCCCTTTTCGGGTATGTCGCTTTGTATTTATTTCCTTGATCATCTACTACAAGAATATTTTTTTCTATGGGTATCATCCCCTGTGTAAATGATGGAAAGCCGTTTTTTGTTATGGGTGCCGTCCCCGTTTCCAGATAAAGTATAACATATTGTTTTGTCTATAGCAATAATTAAATACCGATATTGAAAATCAGATAAAAGATATTGTCAATCGGATAAAGATTAACTGTTGTGCAGTCTGCCATATTATGTTAAAATTATTTTAGCAAGGTGGGAAAAGGTATGCAACACATAACAGTAGGCAGAAAATATAACGAAGGCAAGGTTGCAAAAATTGAGTGCGTAAAGAATGACCGACTTCGAAACATTGACATAAAAGACAAATGCTTTTTGCTGATCATTCTGACTGCCGGTAAGTTGGAATTTAAGGTGGCAAACGAGCCGTTTTGCGCCGCGGCGCCTGCGTTTATCTGCTTTGACGAAACCGCCGACCCCGTGCTTATTTCAAAGCGGAAAGCACAGTATACCTGTATTTACTTTCATCCCGAATTTTTAAATGTTAATATGTCCTTTGAGATACTGCGTAAAAAAGAGTACGGAGATCTTGCCTCCACGCACGATCTGTTTTTATTAAAGCCGTTTACCGATAAGGCTTATGTTGTATCCATAGCCGAGGCGCAGCTTGAAAAAATAACGCAGGCGGCAAGGGATATGCAAGAGGAACTTCAAAACCAGCGGGATTGGTATTGGTCTTGCCGCGGGCGCTCGTATTTTATGGAAATTATTATTGCTTTAGAGCGTATGTACGGGCTGATTGGGTACGGTGTGACTCATCAAAAATCGGACAATACACCCATTATCAAAAACGCAAAGCTTCGCGATGCGGTGCTGTACATTGAAAGCCGTTTTGACGAAAGCGTTACTCTGCCCGATATAGCCAAAGCCGCCGGAATGAACCACACAACGCTTACGGCGCTGATGAAAGAGGAACTGGGGCTTACGGCAATAGAATACCTTATGAAATACCGCATAACCGTTGCCGAAAAACAGCTTGAATTTACAAGCGTGCCGATTAAAGATATTGCAAATATGACAGGCTTTAAAACCGTACAGCATTTCGGTCGCATTTTTAAGGAAATAACCGACACAACCCCCGCCGAATTTCGGAAAACCGCCGTACAGAAACGAAAGGAAGATTTGAATGGAAAATAAAATAGCAGAGCTCGAAAGCCGAATTGAAAAATTAGAAAATATTCTCAAAAGCATTGAAATTTCCGGTGACGGACAAAATATTTCTTTCAATCAAACTCCGCTTTATGCAGTTAAAATATCCGGTGACGGAGCCAACGCAAATTTTATCAACAGTCCTGTCAATTATGCCGTAACGGCCGACAATGACGAACTTGAAGATTTAGAGGATACCGCCGATGAATTAGATTGCCGCATAGAGGATATAAAATGCGCGGCACTGGACGCAAAAGCCATTTTAGACGAAGCGCAGGCGCATTTTGATAAGCTCTCAACCGAAATCGAAAGTCTAAAAGCCGAAAGCGAGGAATAGCAATGCGTGCTCCGTTTCAGATTTTAGCCGTTCCCTACCATTTTATAAAAGGTGAATTGTGCTTTTGCGTGTTTCGTCGCACAGACTCTGACATTTGGCAGTTTATTGCCGGCGGCGGTGAGAATAACGAAAAACCGTCGAGCGAGAAAAACCAACCTAAAACTCAAAGGAATAATAATTGATATTCTGACAAGTATAGTCACTTTACCGATATTATTTTTACTTGTTGCAAAGATATGGACAATATTGCAATCTGTTTGAGGAGCAGTATATGAGAAAAAAATAAACCCGTTTTAATCATCTTATCAATTTTATTCGTTATAGTTATAGCGTACATGGGAACTTTCGCTTTATGGTGGAATGGTGCTTTCAATAAATTTATTGTTCGTGAAATTGTAAGTTATAAAGAAAATGGCTATACGCTTATTTTTCAACAACTCGGCGACCCACAATGGCCGTTCGGTTCAACAGAGGTTAGGTTAATTCTTAAAAACCAACAAGGTAAAGTTATAAATAAATACGATACTTCCATACAAGACGACGGTACTAATGCCGGCGAACGCAATATTGCGTCGGTAGAATGGCTTGCCGATAAAGTCATAGTGGTTTTACAAGCTTCGGAAATGGAAGATAGAGAAATAATGCTCTCTTTAAAATCCGAATAATATGAAATTTCCTGAATTGAATGGAAACGGAGAAATATATACAATGGATAAAAGATTAGTCGGAAAATGGTATAAAGAAGATATGGGCGAAACCATAAATATTTTCGATGAAACACCGCTTCGTATGAAAATGTCCTTTACATCAAGCGGTTATTATAACTTTGAGCCTAACTGTGTTTATGAAAAAGACGGATATCTTTGCTATGAAATAAATGATGAATATTACCGTATGGTCTATCACATCAAGTATGTTGACGGCTTTCTTGAAGGATTTTACACACAGCACGGTAAAGAAACTCCTGTAAAGTATGAGAAAATTGACGATGTCCCTGAAGATGCACCATATAAATTTGTTGCACCGGAAGTGTTTGTCCCAAATTCTGATAAAACAAGAATAGAAATTCTTAAAGAATATCCGGAATATGACCGAAACAAAGAATACGGCTGCAGTAATGAATTTGTGTTAGGTGGAGATGCACCGGAAATTCTCCAAAAATACAATTATTCTGACTACATAAATGGGTTAGACAATCGGGCAGATGAAATCGTTTTTAAGCTTCTTGATTTTGTGTGCGACCACTTTGGTCATAACGGTACAGGAGGAATAAGTTCCGGCAGAAAAATCACAGACATTATTGAGTTTTGCGAAAGAAACAACAATAAAACAAACTGTCGTGGACTTGCTATTCTTTTGGCTTCACTCCTTCGTTTAAACGGAATAAAGGCACAACACATTACCTGTTTGCCTTATGAAGACCCATTTGATGATTGCCACGTTGTTGTTGATTGTCTTTTGCCGTCCGGAAAGCGTATTATGCTTGACCCAACGTGGAGACTGTATTTGAAGGATAAAAACGGAGAATATATTTCGTTACCTCGCCTGAGAGAACTTTTATTGAATGACGAGCCAATCTTTGAAAACCCAACGGCTGACTTATAACGGAACAGGGTTTGCCAAAGAATATCACAGAAATTATATGACTAAAAACACTTTCCGTTTTGCACGTTGTACCCTTAATAAAGACGGTGTTGACGGTCGTACGGAAACTTCACAATATATCGAGTTAATCCCTAAAAGTTATCCCATAGATAATTTCTCTGAAAGTAAAAAATCCAACTTTGTATATAACGATATTGAATTTTGGAAGATGTAATCTATGAAAATACATATCATCGGGTGCAGTGGTTCGGGCAAAACATATTTACTAAGTGAAAAGTATAATATTCCCCACTACGATCTTGATGATATTCAATGGGATAACAATTCAGACGGATACGGTGTTATTGCAAAGCGTTTCACGCTCGGCGCTGCCTTATGCTTTATCAGTTGGCTTCCCAAGATACTGAATTGATTGTCTGCCCGGTGCATTGCTATAATATCACGAAAAATAACTGGTACACAACCGAACAGGGAAGTTTCACCCTCGTCAGAAGGAGATTGAGCCTGTCGGCAAAATTCAAACGCAACCCGAAAATCTTTGATTTTTGAGTTCGTCCCCCCGTAGAGGAACAGATCAACCCTTTTTTAACGCGTTCCGGCCCGTGCGAACTTCCGGAAGTTCGCACGGGCCGGAATTTTGCTGTAAAAACGGCTGTCAAAAGCCGATTCATCGATTACTTGGCGACAACGGTATACCAGATATCTCCGGAGGACTGTTTTTGAGGAATCACCCGATATTCATCGGCCACAAAGTTGGTATGTTCCCCCTGCGCCCGGTTATCCGACGGATCAAAATTCACAAAGGTACCGCCCTTGACCACGATACCGGCCTTTCCGGCCTGATAGTTTGCCTCGTCACAGGCCAGCGTATACCGGGCATCCCCGGTGGTACCGTCCGGCGTCACCTGGAAAAATCCGTCGTTGACAACCAGCGTTCCCTCCTGCACAAAAAAGGTGGTTCGTCCGCCGTAATAGAATCCGCTGTTAACGGTAACCACGGTTCCTTCTCCGCTGATGTTGGCAACATACGGGCCGCCAATATACTCCGGATGATCCTCCTCCACCTTGTTGGAGCAGTAAATTCCCGCTCCGGGAGTAGCATTGATGGTGGTATCGGCCTCCAGAAACAGCGCCGCCCAGTTATCCGAAGCCTGCAAAGAGCCCGGAATATGCACCGTCGCCTGGAAATCCAAAATTGCCGGGCTGGAAACGGTAAGCCGGTCCTTCACCCCGGTTTTGGTTTTATCGCCCTCGAGATACCCCGTCAGAACAACCGTGCCGCCCGACGCAAACGCGTTCTGCGCGTCCTGCCCCCAGTTGGCCACGGTGTGGGTTTCCCGGACGGGTTCATAGGAAGCCAGCCGGTCATATTGATTGTCATAGCTGTCACCTTCCACCGTGTCCTGGGTTGCGTAAACGGTGACGGTGACATTGGAAAGCGTTTCATCCATCAAATCGTTTCCGGCCGACGGATCCATGCTAACCAAAATGGTAATCGGCTCGGTCCGATCTCCCGCCTTTCCCTTGGCGGCCAAATGGCCCTCCCGGCTGATAGGAAAGGATTCCGTTCCGATTTGATAGGTAAACTGAAGCGCCTCTGCCAGTTTGGCGTTTCCGTTCAGTCCGGTAACAAACAGCTTGTACTTCAGGGCCAAATTCCCGGTATTCACAATCCGGAACGGGGTGAGCTTGTAGGTGCAGCCCGGTTCCCACAAAATGGCTTCCTGGTTTTCAATCACGGTGCCGTCATTTTTCACCCAGTCCAGCCGGTCAATCTTTTTCCCGGCTTCGTTGCGGATCTCTATCGAAAGATTTCCGGATTGAATTCGGTTGACCGTTGTGCCGGCGGTATCGGTAAACCAGGCAAAGGTGGCGCCGATGAGCATGGCCACACACAGCAAAATAGCCAAAATGCTGGTCAGTGCGGCATGTCGGATGGATTTTTGATTGGTCATTGCGTTTTTCCTCCTTATTTTTCATGGCACACGGGAACCTTGCCCCCGGTTTCGGCATTCCTTGCCCGGTGCCGCCACATAGTGCGAACAGCCGCCGAACCAAAGCCGCCGGTTCGAAATCCCCTTCTCCATCAACCCCGATCGGGCGCGCATTTGCCGCATTCGCTCCCTATCAAGCAGGCATCCCCTGTTTTGGAGCATTATACCACGGCCACACGGCAAATTCAAGGCACGATGCCGATTTCTTCGTAGAATTCAGCCGAACTTCCAGGCGCCATTTTATTCAAATACACCATTCCTTTTTTCGCCACGGAACAAACCCGCGGCGCGCGGAACCCTCTCCGCGCGCCGCCGCAGCCTATTTTCCTGTCCCTTCAAAATCCCTGCTTATTTCGCTGTCCCTTTTCCCCGGCCTGCCGCAAATACTTTTTCCGGGTGGCAATTCCACCCCGAATGTGCCGTTCTTCCTTGTTTTTGTCCAACACCCGGCGAACCTTTTCACACAAGGCCGGATCCCTCTGCCGCAACCGCTGCGTCACATCTTTATGAACCGTACTTTTGGAAATCCCGAACACCTTTGCCGCGGCACGCACCGTAGAACCGGTATCAATGATATATTTTCCCAGTTCTTCGGCGCGTTTGTCTGTTAATTCTCTCATACAACTCAACTCCAACCGGATCGCAGTCCCTTTTTGTGATGCCCGTGACTGTTTCATTGTATGAACGGTTTTTCAAAATTATACGGCTTTGTTTTGCATCCGGTTGCGGGCATTGCCAAAACAAAAATTCCCCGCGCGGCGTTTGGGGATGTGCGTAACAAAAAACGGCCGCACCGGACAACCCTCTGAAGCCCTCTCCTAAAACAGGAAAGCCGCCCTCTTTTCCCGAAAGGGACTCTATCTCTTCAAATATCGGTTTGTGTTCAAATTCTGTATTATGCTCATAAACCGCAACACAGGCTTTCATAACATCATAAACTTCTTGAATTTCGGCAACTTTCCAATAAGCGGCACCGAGCACCCCTCATTCTTCCTCGGGCATCTCAATTTTTCTGCAAAACTTTTCTATGCTATTCATTCACTATCCTCCTATTTTTTCAGAAGATAATATTCTCCGCTTGAAATTCGCGGCTCACATATACCGTATTGATCCTCGAAAGGACCGCCGTACATTTCAGGGGCCACGCCATACATATATTCCGTTTCCATTCCTTCGACCTTTATGTGGCCGTTATCCTCAACGGTAACCATCGCCGAAAGCGGGTCCTTAAAAATCGAACAGTTGGCCGCCATTGCATGACCTTCGGTAAATTCTTTCGGGAAAAGGTTGTGTTTCGTAGGACGCCATTCTCCGTTATATGTGGCATTTATGTTAAAATGAAGAACATTGTCCACCACTGTCATATGGTTTCGATGCGTATGCCCACTGAAATAGGCTAAAACCCTGCCCGGGGTTTTTTCGTTTGCCTCACGCAGAATTTCCATAAATTTTTGATGTTCGGGCTTTTCTGACTTTTCCATCGGATTGTGCCCGAGAATCAGGCAGGGAAATTCCGATTGACGGATGGTTTCTCTCAGCCATTCAAGCTGTTTTTCTCCCAACATATTCTGGTCGTAGCTCCATCCTTTCGGGCTTCCCACCCCTCTGCCGGGATAATGATAGAGCGTTCCGTCATCGTCGTACCAAAAGTTGGTATCTACCGTTATAAACCTGAATCCGAACATATCCTTGTAGAAATAGCTGTTATCCACACCGTA
>CAKSNI010000009.1 GCA_934476025.1 uncultured Eubacteriales bacterium
GCTCAGACGGCGACCACGGTCAAAAAAGGCCTGTCCGCCTATGAGATTGCGCAGGCCTACGGTTATGAAGGCTCTGTGCAGGACTGGCTGACTTCCCTGAACGGGAAGAGCGCATACGAGATCGCCAAGGAGAGCGGCTATACCGGGACGGAGAGCGAGTTCTCCGCCTCTCTTGCGGCGAACGCAAAGGGAGATGCGGTCAGCATTAAGAGTGCGTCTTTTAATCAGGCGGGAGAGCTGATTCTACTTCTCTCCGACGGCAGCAGTCTGAATGTAGGCAGAGCTGTCGGCGCTGCAGGAGCAAACGGCAAGAACGGCACAGATGGTGCCGATGGCAAGGATGGCGCCAACGGTTCCGCCGGTGTCAGCATTATTAATGCGAAAGTCAACGAAAAAGGGCAGCTTCTGTTGGCTTTTTCTGACGGAAAAACCATCAATCTTGACAAGATTACCGGCACCAACGGACAGGATGGGATCGGGATTGCGAGCTCTGAGATCAATGCAAACGGTGAGCTGGTGCTGACCTATTCCAACGGCCAGACCGCAAACCTCGGCACCGTAATAGGCGCCAAGGGTGAAAAGGGCGACACTGGCGCCGCCGGTCAGGATGGCATAGACGGCGAAAACGGCGCAGACGGTGTCAGCGTATCCGCCGCCTCCATTAACGAGAGCGGCAACCTGATCTTGACCTATTCCGACGGGAGAGTTGCAGATCTGGGAAAGGTAATCGGTGCCCGGGGCGAAAAGGGCATCCAAGGCGAAAAGGGTGACAAAGGTGATGCCGGTTCTGACGGTGTCAGCGTGGTCTCCGCTGAGATCAACAGTCAGGGCGAGCTGGTGCTGATTTTCTCCAACAACCAGCGGGCAAATGTCGGCTTTGTCATGGGTGCCGCCGGAGCACAGGGCGAAAAAGGTGACAAGGGCGACAAAGGCGACACCGGCGCTGCCGGACAGGACGGCCTTGGCATTCTGAAAAGCGAGCTGAATAATAATGGCGAGCTTGTACTTACTTACACCGACAACACCGTCAAAAACCTCGGCTCCGTGATCGGCGCCAAGGGTGAGAAAGGTGAAAAGGGCGACAAAGGTGATACCGGTGCCACCGGCGCACAAGGTGAACAGGGTATCCAAGGCGAAAAGGGTGACAAGGGCGAACAAGGCATCCAGGGCGAGAAGGGTGATACCGGCGATGCCGGTCAGGACGGTGTTGGCATCGAGGATATCAACATTGTTTCCGGCAAGCTGACCATTACCCTTACCAGCGGCACAAAGCTGGATCTGGGCAACATCCGGGGTGAGAAAGGCAACAAAGGCGACACCGGCGCCGCCGGTGAAAAGGGCGAAACCGGAAACGGTATCTCCGGCGCCGCCATTAACGCAAGCGGCGAGCTGGTGCTGACCTATTCCGACGGACAGAGCGAAAATCTCGGCACGGTGAGAGGCGCCAAGGGCGAAAAGGGCGACACCGGTGCCGCCGGCCGGGACGGCCAGGATGGCAAAGATGGCAAGGGCGTTGCCTCTGCTGTCATCAATGAAGAAGGCAAGCTGGTGATTACCTACAGTGACGGAACCATTGCCACTTTGGGCAAAGTAATCGGTCCCCGGGGTGAACAGGGTGTTCAGGGCGAAAAGGGTGACACCGGCGCCCAAGGTGAGAAAGGCGAGAAAGGCGAACAGGGTGTTCAAGGCATCCAAGGAGAAAAAGGTGAACAGGGCATCCAAGGTGAAAAAGGCGACAAGGGTGACACCGGTGCCGCCGGACAGGATGGTCAGGACGGCCAGGACGGCGTAGGCATCTCCCGGGCGGAGATTAATGCCGAAAACGAGCTGGTGCTGACACTCTCCAACGGTCACAGCATCAATCTGGGCGCTGTGAAGGGCGAGAAGGGCGACAAGGGTGATGCCGGTGTGGGCATTGCGAATGTTTCCATCACCGAAGCCGGAAACCTCAAGGTAACCTTAACCAACAACACGAGCATTGATCTGGGCAATATCAAGGGCGCTGACGGCATCGGCATCACAAAGTCCATAATCGATGCACAGGGCCATCTGGTGCTGACCTATTCCGACGGCAGCAGCACCGATCTCGGCAAGGTCGTCGGGGCAAACGGCGCAAACGGTGCCGACGGCCAGAACGGCAGGGACGGTGTCGGCATCAGCGATGTTACTGTGTCCACCGATGGCGTTCTGGTAATCACCCTGAGCAACGGCGAAGTAAAGACCCTGGGAAATATCAAGGGTGAAAAGGGCGACAAGGGCGACAAGGGCGATACCGGCAGAGGGATCGATCACATGGATATCGTCAATGGCGAGCTCTGGGTGTATTATACAGACGGAACGAACCAAAATCTGGGCAGCACCGGAGGCAGCAGCGAGGGATCGGTGCTGATATTTGTCGAACTGCCCGATGGTACTTACGGCGTTAAAGCCGGCGAAAAGGCAAAAGATGTCGCTGTAATCGAAATTCCAGAAACATATAATGGGAAAGCTGTTACGCAGATTATTGCGAATGGTTTTGAAAAATTAACAACTCTACAGCAGATTACATTCCCAAATTGTCTTAAAAAAATTGGCAGTTATGCATTCTATGGATGTACTTCTTTGTCATCCATTACAATTCCTGAAAATGCAACCTACATAGGTAAATGTGCATTTTATGGAGCGGGGCTCAAAACTGCAAAGCTTTCGGATGCAACTTCGTGGCACGCAGAGCCGTTAGCTAAAATTACAAAAAGTAGAATCTCGGGTGTTGATATTAAAATTGCTTTTCCTTCTGGACTTGACCTTGGATCCAACAATAATGAAGTTGAAAATGGGCCTTACACTTATGACTTTTGGTTTACATGCGATCTATCAGATCAAACTACAGCAGCTAATGCTTTGATTGGGACTTATAATGGCCAAGGCAGTTATTTTTACAGTGCGAGTCAAAGATTCTTCGATGTGAGTGTTAATTATTATGATGTAGATTGGGTTAAGCGGTAGGCAATGCAGAACAGATGAAATCTTCGACTACACTCATATTCCGAGAAACGATTCAGTGGATGATTAGAACTTAGAAAGGAAGAAAAATGGTGGAAAATAAAACTATCCTTCAGGTGAACAAGTACGCCGACCGCTTTCTGATGGCTGAAGTAAAAAATTTTGAGGGAGCCGCCCACAAAGCATACGCCGACATGGCCCGCAGAACCCTGCGCATAAAAGAGAATTCCAAGGAGCGGATAGCTCTCAAGAAAAGCGCAACGGAAATTCTGCGGCAGGCTGTGGAGAAGTTGAAAAATGATCCCTCCGACTTCCCAAAATGGCATGAGAAGTCCTGCAATGCCCTCATCGCCTGCTACGGCGGCCAGCTCAGCTATGGTCAGGCGCAGAAGTGGCTGAATATGCTGCTAAAATACCTGTATGTGTACGATGTGAAGGGGTACGAGACACTGTTCTCCCCGGAGAGGATCGCCGCTTTGGACATGCCGGTGGATTCCAAGGTGATCGAAGCGCTGCGCAGGAAGTATGCTGTCAAGCCGCCGACTGCCGGGTGGAGCGTGTGGGATAGGAATACATACCGGGCCTATCAGGCCGCTGCCCGAAACGCCTTGCATAATGCCCCCGACATAGAGAATTCCGATGAGCAGATCCCCTTTTACTGGGAGCTGATCCACTGGTCGGAGGACACGGGGAGCATTTACCGAATGAGGCAATAGAGGCGAACCTGTTCACAAAGCCATACGCAGCATGAAGTCAAGCTGATCAATATGAGATAAGCATGGCTCCGGAGGTCGACGGGATAAAGCTGCCGAATGCGTATGGCGGGAATCTCGGCACAGACAATAGCATCAATAAAGCATCAACCCGCCTTTGTGTGTAGCCAAACGGCTGCAACAAAGGCGGGTTTGCTTGGTGTTCCATTTTCTCGACATCCGCTCCAAACGTGCGATAAGAAAAGCTGAGAAACCAGATGCTCCAACTCTTCCGCTTTGGTTTTAATCGTCTGCAAATAGCGACTTTGGGATTCCGGCGTTTTGGCAACGCCGTCGATAAGACCTTCAACGTATGCCTGGATGGAGGTAAGCGGCGAACGGATGTCGTGCGAAATCCCGGCGATCAGTTCCTTGCGGCTCTGCTCCTGCTGCTGGATTTAGCATCTGCATTTTGGCACAGAGGCAAATCGCCGTTTGGGTAGCAAAAAAGCCCGATAAAATCGGGCTTTTCGGTGGACGCATCTTTTTTGTGTCCACATTATGGCTGGGGTGGCAGGATTCGAACCTACGCATGCAGCAGTCAAAGTGCTGTGTCTTACCGCTTGACGACACCCCAAAATAGGAATTATAGAAAAAAATACCCTTTTGAAGGGATCAAAAGGGGGAATGGGGTGGATAATGGGATTCGAACCCATGGCCTCCAGAGCCACAATCTGGCGCGCTAACCAACTGCGCTATACCCACCACGAACAAATGATATTATACCAACTGACTACGCTTTTGTCAAGAAAAATTTTTCTATTTCAAAAAGTTCTAGGATAAGGAAAAATCTTCCTTACGATAATCATCACGCAGAGCAGCCTTTTTCGGAATGCGTTTGAGCGGGTCATAACGATAGCTGCGGCAGCAGTCATCCGGGTCGCAAATCCCGCGCTTTTTGCAAAGGATTTCCTTAGAATACTGGAGCACATGGGCAAACTGGCAGGTACCGCATTTCTGCGGAAGTTGTTTATTGAATAAATCGGCCATACAACCACCTCACCGGTATTATAACAGATTTTTCCCGAAATTACTACTGTTTTTTTGCGTTAGGCTGCAAATCATAACAAAAGCCGAAAAAACAAGCGTTACCGCGCAGGCAATACCGTTTGTGGTGGTAACGGTAACGCCCTTTGATCCGGCAAACACAGGCAATTCCACTGAAAATATTCGAAGAAGGAAAAATAAATAAGTGGTGGAAAGAACTGCATGGAGCAGCCGAAAAAGCAAAAATGAGGAGTAACGCACCCGAAAACCATCGCACAAACTGAGTATCTGCAAATGAATACAAAATCCGGCAAAACTCAACGCCAGATTATCCAAATACAAATTTCCGAAACAGGAAACGGCGGTGGTAACTTCGCAATACACTCAGTTTTCGGGGCATTTCCGATAAATAAACACAAAGCATCGCATTGAGAATGCCGGACAGCAAAACATAGAAAAAGATGGTAATCATCGATTGGCCGGCACGATTGACTGACCGGACAAAAGAAAACTCTGACTTTCCGTTTGTGTCCTGAATTACCGAGCGATATCCACGCCGCAGCAAAAACAGGCTGAGTCCGGCGAAAAATTGTCCCAAAAACAACAATACCCCCATCTTCCGACTGGAAAACAGACCGATTCCGATATACGAAATTGTAAATCCCGGGCCGGGAGCTGTAAAGCAGGGCAGTAAACGGTTGGCTTCTTCTTCGGTTAGCTTTCCGAACCGGACGCAGCGATTCAGCATGGCCGCACCGATCGGATAGCCGCTACAATTCGAAAGAAAAAATAAAAACCAGATCCGCAACTTTTTCGACACCGCCTGCAGCATTCCCGGTTCGGTGAGCAAACAACCAATCAGGCAAAAAGGATACAACGAAGGGAGCAGCACCCGCCCGCAAAGGGTAAGACTTTCGGCAACCCCACGGGAAACCGCTCCACTGTTCACAATCAAACAAAGAATGATTCCAGGCAAAATAATGAGCAGCCATTTTTCTTTTTTCATGTCCAACCCTCCGGAATTGACTGAAATGGGCTTCGGTGATTTATATGAATGAGAAAGGAAAAAATTTCATACTGTTTTTTCGGGAGGAATGATCATGTCACCGAAAGGTATTGAACGGATAGCCCGGGAACTTGAGCTGGAAAACATCGCCGGGGTGCGAACCGAAATTGCCTCTAACCGCCAAATAACCGTAGAAGGCTGCCTTGGAATCAATGAATATGAAGATACCCTTCTCCGACTCAATCTGCCGCATGGACAAATGCTGATTTTAGGATCGGGATTTGAAATTCGGAGCATGGAAAGTTCACGAATCACCATAAGCGGAAAAATCCAATCACTGGAATTTATCGGGGGCAGCGTATGAATCTGATAACCGGAACAATTCTAAAACTTCGTCCGACGCTTTCTTTGAGGCTGACGGGCGAATACTGTGAGCGATTGCTGAATGTTTTGGCCGCGCACCGAATTTTGTTTTGGAATCCGAAACGAACCTCTAAGGGCTATACCGTTACGGTGTATGCGGCTGACCTGCAGCGTATTCGGAAAATACGGCGGCCGACCGGAGTGCGGATTCATGTGGAAAAACGAAACGGGCTTGCTTTCGCCGTTCGAAAATACCGGATGCGTTTTGGATTCCTGGCCGGGGCCGCCCTCTTTGTCGGATTGTTGTTTTATCTGTCAGGGGGACTCTGGATCATTACCGTAAGCGGCAATCGCCAAGTTCAGGCTGAACAGGTAAAGGCCGTACTCAGTGAGTACGGAATTCGCCCGGGATGTCGGATGCGAGAGGTGGATCCGCAATTTCTGAAGCAGGAATTGCCACTGCATCTCGGGCAGATTTCCTGGGCCTCCCTCAATCGACAGGGGTGTGTTCTGGAAGTGAATATCAGCGAATCCGATTCAACCCAAAAATCCGAACAGCCCTGTAACATCATAGCCGCCTGTGACGGAACTATCACCGATATCAGTGTCACTTCCGGGGAATTATGCGTAAAAACCGGCCAAACAGTTCTCTGCGGTCAGGTGCTGATATCCGGCATTCACGCTCAAAACGGATTCAATGAGTGGGGAACGGCACAAGGGGAAATTCATGCCAAAGTACCGGGGGAATTTTCAGAAAACCTTCCGATTGAACACAGTGAAAAAGTGCCGGACGGAAAAATCAGAAGCCATACCGTGCTTGAGTTTTTTTCGCTGCGAATTCCACTGTATCTGGGTGAAATTCAGGGGGAATACGACCGGCAGGCTCAGCGAAACACGATGCGGATTTTAGGCGGCGAACTGCCAATTTCCATGGATACTTTCCGGTATTTTCACTATACAGTAAATTCTCGGACATTAGACGAGGAAACCGCCCTCGAATTCCTTCGCGACCGTTGGCAGGATTCCTGCCGGGGACGCGGTGAAACTTCCCCGGAAATTCTAAAAGAAACTTTGCAAAAAGCAGGGGATCACTATGCCTATTCCGTTCAATACGAAGCCATACGCCAAATCGGCATCCCGGCCAGCTTGCCGTCTATCGCTCCATGATCAAAAAAGAATCAAAAAATTATGTCGATTTTGTCTATAATTTTTCAAAAAATATGGTGAAAAAAGAAAATAGTTGTGATATAATGGAAAAGAAAGGAAAGGATGCCCGTGTTTTCACAAACAATGGATATCGGACGAACCGAAGATATTTCGGAATTGTTCGGGAATTTTGACAGCAATATGCACCACATTGAGCGGGAATTTTCCGTAACGGTTACCCAGCACGGCACCGCTCTTACCGTGAACGGCGACCCGGAAGCGGTTCTTGCGGCGCAAAACACCATCCGCACTTTACAAAAGCTGATTGCCAAAGGAGAAGCCATCACCTCCCAGAACCTTGACTATGCCATTTCGCTGGTTAAAGAAAAAAAGGAGGACGATCTCGCGACACTTTGCGATGAGAACTGTGTTTGCATCACTTCACGCGGTCGGCCGATCAAACCGAAAACCGTTGGTCAGAAAACTTATCTGGATGCCATTCGCACCCATACTGTCACCCTGGGCGTCGGTCCGGCCGGTACCGGAAAAACCTATCTGGCCGTGGCCATGGCGGTGAAGGCATTTCGGAATCACGAAGTTTCCAAAATTGTTTTGACCAGACCGGCGGTGGAGGCGGGGGAGCGTCTCGGCTTTCTTCCCGGAGATTTACAGCAAAAGGTAGACCCTTATCTTCGTCCACTGTATGACGGTCTGTTTGATATGATGGGGGCCGAAAATTTTCAGAAATGTCAGGAACGCGGTGATGTGGAGGTTGTTCCGCTGGCGTATATGCGTGGGCGCACTTTGGATGACAGTTTTATTATTCTGGACGAAGCGCAGAACACAACTCGCGAACAGATGAAGATGTTTTTAACCCGTTTTGGCTTTCAGTCCAAAGTGGTTGTAACAGGGGATATTACCCAAATTGATTTGCCGGACGGTAAGCGTTCCGGTCTGAAAGAGGCCTTGAAAATTTTAAAAGGAATTGACGATATTGCCATTGTACAATTGACTGGAAAGGATGTCATCCGGCATCGGCTGGTTCAAAAAATCATTGGCGCATACGAAAAATACGAGGAGGTTCAATCTCATCATGAGAAGTACGAAGGTAAACATTTATGATCAGCAAAAAGTTTTCAAACTGCCGACCGGGCTGCGGCTTTTAATCCGCAAAGCCTGCCACGCAACCTTGGAATATGAGCAGTTTGAAGGCGTCGGCGAAGTGGATGTTTCCATTGTCGATGATCAGAAAATTCAGGAAATGAATCGGGAGTATCGGAAATTGGACCGTTCTACCGATGTTTTATCTTTCCCGCTTGGTAAAGACGGAAAATACGACCTGGATCCCGAAACCGGCGCGTACTGCCTTGGCGATATTGTTATCAGTATTGAACACGCCGTAGCTCAGGCGGAATGCTACGGTCATTCTCTGCAGCGTGAAGTGGCTTTTCTGACGGTTCATTCCATGCTGCACTTGCTGGGATATGATCACGAAACCAGCCGCCTTGACGAAATGAGAATGAAGGAAAAACAAGAAGCCATCCTTGACCGTTTGGGTCTGTCGATTGTGAAACACTGATGATGAAAGAACCAACTCAAAAATCTGCCTTTCTGGCAATTCTCGGTCGGCCCAATGTAGGAAAATCTTCTCTGATTAACCGGATTGTCGGTCAAAAAATCGCCATTGTATCCAATAAGCCCCAAACCACCCGTACCCGGATTATGGGTGTAATCACCCGCGGGGAAACCCAGCTGGTATTTCTGGACACTCCCGGCTTCCATAAGCCCCACGACAAATTGGGAGAAAACATGATGCAGTCGGTCAGCAGGGGTATGTCCGGCGTAGAAGCGGCTCTATTGGTTGTAGACGCCTGCCCCAAATTCAAAAATGACGGTAACAACCTTCCGGGGGCGGAGGAAGAGTTGCTCCAGCGCTGCCGTGAAAAAAAATTACCGACGGTATTGGTGATCAATAAGATTGATTTGCTGCCCAAAAAGGAAGAACTGCTGGCCATCATCAACCGCTACAGCTGTCATTTTGATTTTGATGCTGTTATCCCTCTTTCCGCCAAAACCGGCGATGGTGTTTCTCTTTTGGTACAACAGTGTGAAATCTATGCCCGGCCGGGAGTACATTACTTTTCGCAGGATGATTATACCGATCAACCGGATCGTGTCATGGTTGCCGAAATCATCCGTGAAAAGATGCTGCGACGGCTGGATCGCGAGGTTCCGCACGGCATTGCGGTAGATCTGGAAACCTTTTCCGAGCGCGATATGACCGACGGCAGTCCGATTGTGGATATTTCGGCCGTCATTTATTGCGAACGCGATTCTCATAAAAGAATTATTATTGGTAAAGGCGGCGAAATGCTCAAAAATATCGGTACCCTTGCCAGAAAAGATCTTGAACAATTCTTTGGAATTCGAGTTTCTTTAAAGCTCTGGGTCAAGGTAAAAGAAAACTGGCGGAATCGGGAACGGGATATCCGTTCCTTCGGATTGCTCGGGAAGGATTGACCTTTCGTCGATAATTTGGCCAAAACCGGAAATACTGTATAGCAGAATACGGTTAAAGGGGCGGCACAAATGAATCAAAAGGAAGCCTGGAAGCGGTTTTCCGTTTCGGGAAAGGTACAGGATTATCTGAGCTTTTGCGCAAAAAGGGAGGAAGAAAGCCGGCGTGCGTGCCACGAGAATACAAAAAACGACCGATGCGTTGGTGATCGGGGAAAGTACCCTTCGGGAAAATGACAAGGTTCTTACCTTGCTGACCCGGGATTTCGGCGTCATTCGCGCTTTTGCATCCGGTGCAAAATCCATGAAAAGCAAGCGTTTTGCCGCCTGCACTCTCTTTTCGTACGCTCATTTTACTCTTGCCGAATCCGGCGATACATACAAAGTTTCCGAGGCGGTACTGGAAAAAAGTTTTTTTGCGGCTGCGGAAGATATCGTTGTTTACTCTCTGGCCCGTTACCTATGCGATGTCATTGCCTACCTGGTACCGGAGCAGGCGGAATCCGAATCTTTTTTGCGCTTGATCCTGAATTCTTTTTACTATTTGGTAGAGGAAAAGCGGGAACCGCAACTGATTAAGGCCATCACCGAACTGCGAATTGCGGTGCTGGCCGGTTTTGCTCCCAATTTAATTGCCTGTGCCGGCTGTTCGGTTTATGAAAGCCCGATGATGTTTCTGAATGCATCTACCGGAGAACTGTACTGCTCGGAGTGCCGGGGGGAAGATTCAACTGTCCTTATTCCGGTGGATCCGACCATGTTGAGCGCGTTGCGGCACATTGTCTACTGCCCGTTTGAAAAGCTTTATCGATTCACTGTACCGCAGGAGGCGGCGGCCCGTTTGTCCCGATTAACCGAGCGCTATCTTTCACTTCAGTGTGAGCATCATTTTTCGGCCCTGAATTTTTATCATTCGCTCTTTTAGAAACGGAGAACTGTTTTGGAACTACAAACGCAATGGATTCAACCCTTGGAATTGAATAAAATTTTAGAGCGTCTGGCAGAACAGGCCACCTTGCCGGACGCCCGGGAAATGGCCCTGTCCATTCGCCCGGAAACGGATTTTATCGGTGTGCAGCGGCTCCTTCGCGAAACGGAAGAAGCCTATTTGCTTTTGGCTCGTTTTTCCTCGCCCTCTTTCGGCCGGGCAAGCAGTGTATCCCCGATTTTGAGTCGGGCCGGGGCCGGCGGAATGCTTTCCTTAAAGGAATTGCTTCAACTTGCCGAAACCCTTCGGGCTATTCGTGCCGTTAAAACCTTTCGGGATAATTGCACCCTTTCTCCGGGGAATGTGTTGGACGATTACTTTTCTGTTTTGTATCCAAACCGTTATTTTGAGGACCGCATTCTTACCTGTATCAAAAGCGAAGACGAAATGAATGATACCGCTTCTCCGGCCCTTGCCGGTTTACGGCGGAAAATCAGCGCTTGCGGCAACAACATTCGCAGCCGCCTGGACCGGATTGTCAAGGATGCCGGCCGCAACAAGTATTTGCAGGATGCCCTTATCACCCAGCGCGACGGCCGCTTCGTTGTTCCGGTTAAATCCGAATACCGAAGTGAGGTGCCGGGAATTGTTCATGATACCTCTGCCTCCGGCGCCACTCTTTTTGTGGAGCCGATGTCAGTGGTTGAAATCAATAACGAACTCCGCGTATTGGTTGCAAAAGAAAAGGAAGAAGTTGAACGCATTCTTCGGGAACTTTCCGCTGAAGCATATTCTTTTGCCGACACAATCAAAAGTTCCTACCAAGCGTTGGTAAAACTGAATTTGATTTTTGCCAAAGCCGGCTTGGCCTATAAGATGAAAGCGTCGGTACCGCAACTCACAAATGATGGCCGAATTCGACTTAAAAACGCCCGCCATCCGCTGATTGACCCGGCTAAGGTGGTAGCCAACACCATCGAACTGGGCACGGACTACCGTCTTCTGATTATCACCGGTCCGAACACCGGCGGAAAAACCGTTACCTTGAAAACCGTCGGCCTTTTGGTCAGTATGGTTTGTTGCGGATTTATGATTCCGGTTGACGACGGCAGCGTTGTTTCGGTTTTCGACCGGATTTTGGTGGATATCGGAGATGAACAGAGCATTGAGCAGTCCCTCTCCACCTTTTCTTCTCACATGGTCCGTTTGGTTAAGATTCTCGAAAACGCCGACCGCAACACCCTGGTTTTGTTGGACGAGCTGGGCGCCGGTACCGACCCGACCGAAGGGGCTGCTTTAGCCAGAGCCATCCTGGAAGAACTGTTTCAAAAGGGCTGTATCATTTTGGCAACCACCCATTATGCCGAACTGAAAGCCTACGCTCTGAATACCCCCGGCGTTGAAAACGCCTGTTGTGAATTTGATGTTCAAACCCTCAAACCGACCTATCGGCTTCTAATCGGGATGCCGGGGCGATCCAACGCCTTTGCCATTTCCGGGCGACTGGGACTGAATCCCTCCATTATCGAGAAAGCCCGAAACTATGTATCGGAAGAGGATACCCGGTTTGAAACGGTTATCAGTGCTTTGGAAACTGCCAGAAATGCCGCCGAAAGTGAAAAGGCTGAAGCAGCCGTTCTTCGTGCTTCCCTGGCCGCTGAAAAGGCAAAATTGGATGGGCAGCTGCATGAAATTTCCATAAAACGGGACCGGATCGCCGAAAAGGCGAGGGAGGACGCCAATCGTCTTCTTCAACAAATCCGGTATCGTTCCGATTCCATGCTGAATCAACTGGAAGATGCCAAAAAGCAACTGAATGCCGAAAACGCTGCCGAAATGCTTCGAAAAGCCAAAACGGATGCCCGAAAAGGCCTGGAAGAACTCGAGCGAGCAGTTGATCCGGTTGAGGAACGCAAAAAGTCATCCCTTCCCCTTCAAAATATGCCTTCAGTAGGGGATACGGTTCATTTGATTGCCCTCAACAAAGACGGTACGGTAGAATCAATCAACGAAAAGGATCAAAAAATCCAGGTGGCTGTTGGAAGTATGAGGCTTTGGGTCAATCTTTCCGATGCGGAAGTGGCACATTCGACGGCCCGTCCCCGTCCCTCCGGCCGAAAAGTCGGAAAGGGAATTTCTGCTTCCAAATCGGTTCCGTCTGAACTGGATATTCGCGGCATGAACAGCGATGAGGGAATTTTGGAACTTGATCGCTATTTGGATGATGCTGCGCTGGTCGGGTTGAACACCGTTACGATTATTCACGGGAAGGGAACCGGAGTTCTCCGCGCAGCGGTACATTCTTTTTTGCGGAAGAATTCCCATGTCAAGTCCTTCCGGGTCGGGCTGTTCGGAGAAGGCGAAAACGGCGTTACCATTGTAGAACTGAAATAAACAGTCCACATTTCCTGCTTTCAACACATTCCCGGCGGGCCGGGTGGAAAATACTTGACAAACCGCCGGGAATGTGATAGTATATTCTTGTTGTTTGGGATTTCCAAATCTATCCGGGTGTAGCGCAGTTTTGGTAGCGCGCTTGAATGGGGTTCAAGAGGCCGCAGGTTCGATTCCTGTCACTCGGACCATATCGAGTGTTCTTAACCAACCTGAGAGTTGGATGAGGACACTCGATTTCTTTTTGCCTTTTTGTGCCTCTTTGTGTGTATGAGCAAGAGTCTTCCTGCTCTTTTTTGTTATGCTGATTGTGCGTTCGGAACATATTCCACGGCGACGCCCTTCCGGGTTTCTTCTCGGTAGTTGTACCTGCTCCCAAGGCTCGGCAGCTCCAGATACCCTACAAACTTATAGGGTATCTTTATCATCTGTTTGCGGTTTTTGCCCGTGCCTGTGACCTCGTACACATCTATACGGTCAATGAGTTCCCGCAGCAGCGGTGCAGTCAGCTTATCCATCTGCATAAATTTCCGAACGACGGCAATGAATTTTTCTTTTCCAAGCTGCCTTTCATCCACCTCCGACAGGCGTTTACGGTTTGCGGAGATTTTCTCTTTCAATTCCAAGCGCTCCGTCTCATATTTGCCTGAAAACCTCATAAACATCTCGTCGCTCCGCTTGCCCGATACATGGTCCTCATAGCACTTAATGCACTGCCCCGTGTGTTCATCTGTAATGTGCTTTTCCATAAAAATTCCTCCTTGCAATGAACATTGTACCACAAAGGAGGAGAAAATAAAAATGTGCGTTCAGACAAAAACGCTGCCGTAGGATTCCCTACGACAGCGTTTGCTTTTGTATCAGATTTCTACCCTTGTTACAAAATAGCCTTTGAAAAACAAGGTGTTCGTCCAATACCTGTTTGGTGGAGCCGAGGGGGCTCGAACCCATGACCTCTCGGATGTGAACCGAACGCTCTGACCAACTGAGCTACGC
>CAKSNI010000010.1 GCA_934476025.1 uncultured Eubacteriales bacterium
GAACATACAGGGTGGAAATATTGTCATTGTCCGCTGCCTGACGGATGAGTTCCTTCATGGCGGCGGCAACGCTCAGATTTTTTTCAATGGCCACGAAGTTGGTGGTCATAACGCTGCCGAATTCATCCGGTTCATAGGAATGAATCAGCTCAATATCTTCTTTGGCCTGCGGCTCCATCAAGCCGAGCAACTGTTCGCGTTTGTCATCATCCAGTTCATCCAGAACATCGATGGCGTCGTCCGCGTCCATGTTTTCAATAATATCGGCGGCTTTGTCGGCGCCGAGTTCTTCAATATACCGGCTCATATCATCGCAATAAGCGAAGATATCCGACATGGCGTCATTGCCCAGCACGGCATAAAGCCGCTTCCTTTCGGGAGCGGTCAAACGGTCGAGAACGGCCGCGATATCGTTATCGTGGTAGTTCTCCAATTCTTTCCGGAACTGTTCGTCAGAACCGGCGGTGCGGATGATTTGCAGAATCTCGTCGGAATAATCGCGTTCTTCCAGAGAGGTTTCTTCCTCCGCGGTTTCCTGGGGTACTTTTTCTTCTTCAGCCATACAGATAGTATACACCAAAAAACCTCTTTTTGCAAGAATGGATCCCGAAAATTTACAAATTTACAAATGCCGTAAAATGTGATACAATAAGAAAAAAGCCGCAAAAGGAGGAATTGCTTTGGCTCATACCATCCGCATCAAAATCGGCGGAATCCCGTATTCCGTAACCAGCGATGAAGACGAAGCCTATGTTCGTCAGCTGGCCGGGGAATTGGAACACAAAATGAACACCCTGGCCCGTCAGAACCCTTTTCTTTCTACCCCGATGGTGGCGGTTCTGACTGCCCTGGACGCAGCCGATGCGGCCAAAAAGGAAAAACAGATTTCCGAAGCACTTCGGCTGGAGGTGAAACGCCTGACCGAGGAATTGACCTGTGCCAGGCTGGAAGCGGGAATGGCCAACCGGAAGTTGTCGGAAAAGACCGAACAGAACGGGGAAGCGGATGATTAACGGAAAGAGCCCGGCGAAGGGCCGGGAAATTCTTTCGCCGGCCGGAGATCGGGAATCGCTGATTGCCGCGGTCCGCAGCGGGGCCGACGCGGTGTATCTGGGGGTCAAGGAATTTAATGCCCGCCATTCGGCCGAAAATTTTGAACTTTCCGAATTGGCCGAAACAGTGCGGTACTGTCATATTCGCGGAGTGAAGGTCTACGCGACGCTGAATATTCTGCTGCGGGATCGGGAAATTCCCCGTGCGGTGGAGGTCGCCCGACAGATGGCGGACAGCGGAGTGGATGCGGTGATTGTGGCCGATCTCGGCTTGGCGGCGGCACTTCATCGGGCCTTGCCCCATTTGGCGCTGCACGCCTCCACCCAAATGACGGTGATGAGCCCGTCGGCGCTGCTCCCCCTTTATCGGCTCGGGTTCTCCCAGGTGGTTCTTGCCCGTGAACTCTCCCGGGAAGAAATCGGGGAAATCTGCCGGGAGGCTGAACGGCTCGGAATGAAAATCGAAGTGTTTGTGCACGGCGCACTGTGTATGTGTCTGTCCGGGCAGTGCCTGCTTTCGGCGGTGCTTGGGGGAAGAAGCGGCAACCGGGGGCGCTGCGCCGGGCCTTGTCGGCTCCCGCTTTCGGTTCCGGGAGGAACCGGATATGATTTAAGTCTGAAGGATCTTTCTCTGATTCCGTATCTGCGGGAAATGGCCGGGATGGGCGTTTTTTCCTTTAAAATCGAAGGCCGGATGAAACGGCCGGAATATGTGGCGGCGGCAACGGCGGCCTGCGTTTCCTCCCTGAAAACCGGGCAGGTGAAGTCGGACCTTTCACAGATGCTTGCCGGGGTGTTTTCCCGTTCGGGGTTTACCGATGGGTACTATACCTCCCGTACCGGCCGGGAAATGTTTGGCCACCGCACGCAGGAAGATGAAAAAATGTCGGAACAGGTGCTGGGGCGCCTGCACGAGCAATATCGCCGGGAGGTCGGAAGGGTGCCGGTTTCACTGGAATTTTCGGCTCGACAGGGAAGTCCGGCCTGCCTGCGGATTTCTGACGGAACCCATACGGTCTGCCGGGAAGTCGAGGTGCCGCAGCCGGCTTTGAAAAACCCGGCGACCGAGGAATCGGTTTCTCAGATTTTAAAGAAACTCGGAACAACGCCGTATGTGGCGGAGGAATGCCGGGTGCAGCTGCAGCCGGGGCTGTTTTTCAAAACTTCTGCCCTGGCTGAATTGCGGCGGCAGGTCTGCGAAGAATTGGATCGGCTTCGTGGGCAGCTTCCCTCCCTCCGTCCGTCCGGGCCGCTGCCGACGCTGCCGGAGCCGGCGGTGCATTCGCCCAAGGGGTTCTGGCTTTCACTGCCGGATCTTTCAAGACTTCCGAAAAATCTTGACCGCGTGGCGGCGGTGCTGCTGCCGATAGAGGAACAGGGTCCGCTTCCCGAAATTGCCGGGAAAATTCCGTTTTATGCCCGGCTTTGCCGGGGCGTGACCCGGGAAAAAGAAATTCTGCCGATGCTGGAAAAATGCCGCCGGATGGGCTTTGCGGCGGTGGTTTGCGAAAATCCGGCTCATTTTTTGTTGGCCGAGAAGGCCGGAATGCCGATGGTAACCGGAATGGGCATCGGCTGCACCAATTCGTTTGCGGCGGAACAGCTTCGCCGAATGGGGGCCGGAGCCGTTCTGCTTTCTCCGGAACTGAGCAGCCGGCAGATCCGGGAAATTCGCTCATCGGCTGAAACGGCAGTGTTTGCCTACGGCCGGCTTCCGCTGATGATTTTTAAAAACTGTCCGGTTCGCAACGGCAAAACCTGCCGCCAGTGTCAAAAAGGCAGCGGGATCACCGATCGCAGGGGGGTGGAGTTCCCCATTCGCTGCCGGGCTGGTTTTTCGGAACTGCTGAACAGCCGCCCGGTATGTCTTTCGGATAAAATCGGGGAAATAGCCGCCGATTATCCGCTGCTTTTCTTTACCGATGAAACGGCACGGCAGGTGGAAGAAATTCTGGAAGCGTATCGAAACGGGCAGCCGCTGCCGGGGGAATTTACCCGGGGAATGTTCCAAAAAGGGGTGCTTTAACCTCCGGAGCCGGAAAAGGTTTGCCCGAAAAAAGGAAAATAAAAAAACAGGGCGAAAAGCAGACGCTTTTCGCCCTCAGTCTGTTGATAAACCCGAAATTTTGTTTTTGCGGCAGAAGAACCGCATATTTTTCACAATACCCACACGGCGCTGTCGGGCAAACCCGGTAAAATCCGCGCCGCCGGACGGCGGGAGATCAGCCGTTTTCCTTTTGCTGCTCTTTTTTCTGTTTTCGGGCGGCCAACAAGGCAGCGGCGCCGGAAACCAGGGAGGAAAGAATTCCCGGGGAGGCTTCTTCCTGCGGAGCGGTCGGAACGATTTCCACCCGATCTCCGCAAACCGACAGATAGCAAACCGGCGTCAATTCCACCTTGCCGCCGCAGCCGGCCGGGCTTTTGCGCGTGCCTTTGGCAGAAGACAGGCAGTCGCTCCCTCCGCCGGCAAACCCGATGGATACCTTTTGAACGGGAATCAGGGTGATTCCGTCTTTTTCGATCGGTTGCCCGGTGATGCCGTTCTGACAGGCCAGTTCACCGATTTTGTCGGCGGTAAAACCGATGACATCCAACAATGAGGCGGGGTTGTTTTTTTCATTCATAGCGGTTTCTCCTGTTCGGAATTTTTAAAAAGAGAAGGATGAAGGGCGGGCGGAACGGTTCTTTTGGCCTTTTTCAGGAAGCGCAGCGGAACCAGCAAAAGGGTCAGCAGCGGAAAGCAAAGGGCAATTTCTCCGGCGATTCGGGCAGAGGCGCCATCAAAGGGGCAAAAGACATCGAGCCGGGCCCCTTTAGGCATCCGAAATCGGCTTTTGAGGGCGCCGTACAGCGGATAGACCGTGGCGCAGACCATTCCGTATTCCATGGCCGCCGCGGCGGCATTTTCCCCGGCGCAGAAAATCTGCAGGGAAAAACGGCGCAATTTGACCAGCGAGGCCACCGAGGCAAGAGAGGAAAACAGGGAATGAAGCAGGGCGCAGGCCGCTCGGATCAACGCACCGATGCCCTCCTTTTCGAGGACATCGGGCAGGTCCAGATCCTGCCGGGTCAGCCCCAACCGGGAAAGAAAAAAATCTGCCGGGCCGGAAAAATCTTTTTTTTCAGTTTTTTGGGACTTTTTCTTTGGCTCTTTTTCGGTCTTTTTCTTCTTTTTCGGTGGAGCCGCTTTGAGTTTTTCGGTGTCCAGCAGGCACAGGCCGGCATAGGAAAGCCGCACCCCTGGCATACCGGTGCCGCCGGAAAAAAAGCGAATGCCGACCGGCAAAAGCAGCAGCACAGCCGAAAGGAGCAGCAATCCGCCGAAAATGCCGAGAACGATTTTCAGGGCTGTCACATCGCTTCCCCCTTTTCCTTACTGTTTTTCCCATTTTACCATACTCTATTCCCGAATTCAAGAGTCGGGGCGGCGAATTCAAGAGTCGGGGCGGATCGAAAACTTATTTTGCCAAAGAAAACCGTCAAAAATACCAAAATTCTCCGAAAAAGGACCCAGCTTTTTCTTGACAGGGATTCCCGGAAGTGATAAAATAAAACCAATAAGTTATGTTGGATTGGCGTATGCCCTGATATAGGCCGGCTTCGGTTCGGCCGAAAAATCGAATAACTTTAATACCGGGGTGGAAAATGCGGCCTCGGCAAGATCCGTTTGCGCTTTCGGCACAGCCCGGAAAGAAAGGCGGTTCTGTTGCCTTTTGTCGGGCAAAGGCGGGTTTTGGAAACCCAACGCATGAAATATACAACGAGAGGAAGATTTCTCAGATGTTACCGTACATCATCGGCGTCGTTGCCGCGGTGGTTGTCGGGGTTGTCTGTTTTTTGGTCGGTATGAATTACCGGAAAAAATCGGATCATGCAACCATCGGCAGTGCCAAGGATGAGGCTCGCCGCATTGTCAGCGAGGCTATGAAAAACGCCGAAACCAAGAAAAAAGAACTGATTGTGGAAGCCAAAGACGAAGTTCTTCGTCTGCGTCAGGAAAACGACCGGGAACTGCGGGAACGCCGCAGCGACATTCAGCGGCAGGAACATCGCCTGCAGCAAAAGGAAGAAAACCTGGACAAAAAAACCGACAATTTGGAACTCAAGGAAGAAAAACTTTCCAAGCGCTCCAAAGAAATCGAAGAAAAGTTGGCGGAGTGTGACAAACTCAAAAAGAGCCAAATGGAATTGCTGGAACGCATTTCCGGGTTTACCGCCGAACAGGCCAAGGATCATTTGCTCGGCCTGTTGGATGGAGAACTGACCCACGAAAAAGCCGTAAAGATTCGGGATTTTGAACAGAGAACCAAAGAAGACTGTGATAAAATCGCCCGGGAAATTGTCGGCCAGGCCATTCAGCGCTGCGCCGCCGACCATTCGTCGGAAGTGACGGTTTCGGTCGTAGCCCTGCCGAACGAAGAAATGAAAGGGCGGATCATCGGTCGGGAAGGCCGGAACATCCGGGCGCTGGAAACGGCGACCGGGGTAGATCTGATTATCGACGACACGCCCGAAGCCATCACGGTTTCCAGTTTTGACCCGATCCGTCGGGAAATTGCCCGGGTTACGCTGGAAAAACTGATTCTTGACGGTCGGATTCACCCGGCAAGAATCGAAGAAACCGTCGCTAAGGCTACGGCCGAGGTGGAAGCGGTAATTAAATCCAAAGGGGAACAGGCGGTACTGGATGCCGGCATTCACAATCTGCATCCGGAACTGGTTCGCCTGCTCGGAAAACTGTATTTCCGTACCAGCTACGGCCAGAATGTTTTGAATCATTCGCTGGAAGTCTGCCACCTTTCCGGTCTGATTGCATCGGAACTCGGGGCGGATGTGCAGCAGGCCAAACGCGCCGGGCTGCTTCATGATATCGGCAAGGCACTGGATCATGAACAGGAAGGCTCTCACATTCAGCTCGGGGTGGAAGCGGCCAAGAAGTATAAGGAAAGCGAAGCCATTATTCACGCCATTCATGCCCATCACGGGGAAGTGGAAGCCAAAACGGTGGTGGCCTGCATCGTTCAGGCAGCTGACGCTATTTCGGCCGCCCGTCCCGGTGCCCGTCGCGAGAATATTGAAAATTATATCAAGCGTCTGGAAAAGCTGGAAGAAATCGCCAATTCTTTCAACGGAGTGGAATATTCCTTCGCCATTCAGGCCGGCCGTGAAGTCCGGATTATTGTGAAACCGGATGTGATCAGTGACGATCAGATGGTACTGATGGCTCATGATATTTCTCAGCGTATTGAAAACGAATTGGAATATCCGGGCCAGATCAAGGTCAATGTTATCCGTGAAAACCGGGCGATTGACTACGCAAAATGATGAAAATCCCCGGAATTGTTTCGGGGATTTTTTTAAAAGGAGCCGATACCATGAATTTTGAAGAACTGACAGAGTTTCTGGATTCCTGCCCGGAGCGTTTTGCCACCTACGGCGGTGATCTGATGGTGATGCATCATCATCGGCCGGTTTACCGGCATACCTTCGGCATGGCCGATCGGAAAAGCGGCCGGAAAATGCAGGGGAACGAAGTATACCGCATTTATTCCTGCAGTAAGGTGGCTACCTGTACGGCGATAATGAAACTGATGGAAGAAGGCAAACTGTCCTTGGATCAGCCGCTTGCCGAAATTCTTCCGGAATTTTCCCGGATGCAGGTGCAGCAAACCGATGAACACGGTGAAAAAACCCTTCGGCCGGCCAAAAATCCGATTTTGATCCGGCATTTGCTCACCATGACCGCCGGAATGACCTACGATTGCGGAAGCGACCCCATTCGCCGTGTGAAGGAAGCTACCCAGGGCCGGGTTCCGACCATGGACGGGGTTTGGGCTATGGCTCAAATGCCGCTGGTGTTCG
This sequence comes from uncultured Eubacteriales bacterium, assembly GCA_934476025.1. Classification (GTDB taxonomy): domain Bacteria; phylum Bacillota; class Clostridia; order Oscillospirales; family Acutalibacteraceae; genus SIG607. The sequence continues at coordinate 6,915 of CAKSNI010000010.1, forward strand.
ATCCGGGGGATCATTGGCATTACGGCCTTTGCCACGATGTGTTGGGCGGTGTGGTGGAAACGCTCAGCGGTCAAAAATTTTCGGAGTATATGACCGAGCATTTCTTTGAACCGCTGGGAATGCGGGAAACCTTTTATCATCTTTTGCCGCAGTTTGCGGATCGGTATATGCCGCAATATACCCGCAATTCGGAGGGCACTCTGGCCACTCCGATGGATCCGGATAACAATGCCTGGTTTGAATTGGGCAGTGAATACGAAAGCGGCGGTGCCGGGGTAGTTTCCACGGTGGAGGATTATATCCGCTTTGCCGAGATGCTGACTTCCGGCGGCGTGACGCCTTCCGGCAGGCGCCTGATATCCCGGGAATCGATCGATACCATGCGGAAAACCTATTTACCGATGGAAAAACTTTCGGAGTTCGGCAGCCGGGCGCTGGGGTATTCCTATGCCCTCGGTGTGCGGACCCATGTAAACGGGCCGGATGAAAAGTCCCAAAGCGGAAAGTATGAGTTTGGCTGGGACGGTGCGGCCGGTGCCTACATTGAAGCCGACCCGGAAAATGAGATCAGCATTTATTTCGGCTGTTCCACGCGTGCTCCGGCTAATGGGCAGATTCATCCGGTGATCCGGAATCTTGTTCACCGGGAATTGAACGGTAAATAACGGGCGCCGCAACGCCCGATTGAAAAAGGAGAAGTCCCTATGAAAAATTGTCCGAATTGCAACACCCCGTTGGCCGACGATGCCGTATTCTGCACCAACTGCGGCCAAAAATTTGAAGAAGCGGCTCCGGCTGCCGAAACCGCCGAAGCGCCTCAGGCTTCCAATCCGGTATCGCAGCCCGCTCCGGTTGTTCCGACAGCCCCGGTGATGCCGGCACCCGATCCCTTTGATCACACCGCTGAGTTTGACCCGAAGGATATTTCCGACAATAAGGTTTTTGCTATGCTCGGGTACCTGCTCGGAACCCTCGGAATTATCATTGCGCTGCTGGCCAGCAATCAATCCCCCTACACCCGGTTCCATGTCCGTCAGGCACTGAAATTCACGGTAGTGAAACTGCTGACCGTGATTTGCGGGGCCATTTTGGGTATTACCATCATTGTACCGATCGCTGCCGCTATTTTCTGCGGCGTGCTCTGGGTGATTGAAATCATCTGTTTCTTCCAGGTGTGCTGCGGCAAGGCGAAAGAACCGGCCATTATCCGTTCGCTCGGCTTTTTGAAATAATTTTAAGGCAAAAATTCCCGGAGTTTCCCGGGAATTTTTTTCTTGAAAATCGGGATCTTTGCCCGTATAATCAGGGCGACTGTTAAAAATGCCTGTAAAATATCGGCAGCGGGGGGGAGAAATCTATGGAGGTCATTTCTTACACAACCAATCCAACGGTGTGTTTTCGCAAGCGTGCCCTGCGGGAAAGCGCCGAACCCATGGGGCGGGCGATCCGATTGATGATTGACGGGGAGTTGCCCGATCCGATGATCGGCTTCGGGGCGGCTCTCACCGGCAGCAGTACGGCACTGCTGAACCGGATGGATCCGGTTTAGAGAAAGAAATTGCTGCGGGACCTGTATACCGATCAGGGGCTGAATCTGTCGGTTGGCCGGGTCAGTGTCGGATCCAGCGATTATTCGCCGGAACTGTATACCTATGATGAAGTGGCAGGGGATACGGCCCTGGAGCATTTTTCGGTAGAGCCGGATGAAGAATTTGTTCTTCCCATGCTGCGGGAAGTGTTGAAAATCAAACCGGAACTGTTTTTGTTTTCTTCTCCCTGGAGTCCTCCCGGATGGATGAAAACCGGAGGCAGTATGTGCGGTGGTCTTGTGACTTTGAACAGTCAAACCGGAGAACTTTCCTACAGCGGTCAATATCGGGCAATGCGGCATTTTTCCGGTTTGATTCAGTCCGGGGCAACCGTACTGAAAACCGAAACCCGGGGGGATGATACCGATTGTATGGCTTCTTACCCGAATTTATCCAAACCGGTTTCGGCCTGTGCATTCCGCAATCCCGACGGAACAACCGTGGTGCAGATGACGAACCCGAACGAAACCCGCCGGCAGATGCAGACGACCTTTGGCGGAAAAAAATGGTATTTTGAACTGCTCGGGCAGTCGATTACTTCGGTGGTCTTTGCTGGGGAATAAAAGGTACCTTTGGTTTTTACCTTATAAACAACAGGGTCTGCGGCAGGCGATTGCCTGCTGCAGACCCTGTTTTATGGCAAGGAAGTTTATTTTCCGCTGTCGCCGTAGTTGGCAAGCACCCGGGCGGAAGGATCGTTGACATCGCAGCCCTTCCAGGATTTGTTCGGCATCCAGAAATCTTTGACCATTTCGCTTTGCCCCGGGTAAAATTCTTCAAAAATTTCCCGATACAAAAGCGACTCTTTGGTAAAAGGACGGGCGTGGGTATACCGGCTGCTCTTCTGAAGGAATTCTTCTTCGGTGTAAAGGGAATCCGCATATTCCTTGAGATCATCCACCATGGAATGACCGACGGCATCCGAGAAGGCTGCTTTTTCACGGTAAAGAATATCTTTGGGGAGATAATCCCCTTCAAAAGCGTGACGAAGCAGATATTTTCCTTTGTGATAGGTGTTGAGTTTCTTTTCGGGATCAATCGCCATGACATAGGAAACGAAATTCAGATCACCGAAGGGAACCCGGGCTTCCAGCGAGTTAACCGAAATACAGCGATCGGCCCGAAGAACATCGTACATATGCAGTTCCCGGATATCGGTGTTCTCGTGAATCCATTTGCACAGAAGATACATTCCCATACTGGCGCGGATGGTGGTAATATCATAGGTTCCGAGAATCCGGATGACCTCCCGCAAAGAATCGAGAACCTGCCGACGGTCCATGAACACTTCGGTGTGGTCGCTTCCGATATAATCGGCAACCTCCCGGGCATATTTCAGATCGATGGCATCTTCGCTCATGCCGATGGCAAAGGTACGGATCGGGCGGTTACTCTGCCGGGCCGCGATGGAGCAGACCAGGGAGGAATCCAACCCACCCGAAAGCAGGAACCCGACCTTGGCATCCGAAACCAGTCGTTTTTCAACCCCGGCAATCAGTTTATCGTGAATGTTGCGGCAAACGGTATCCAGTGAATCATGGCAGATCGAATCCACCCGGGTAATGTCCCGATAACAGATGAACCGGCCGTCTTTGTAGTAATGTCCGGGAGGGAACGGCATAATCTTTTGGCAAATTCCGGTCAGGTTCTTCGGCTCGCTGGCAAAAACAATGGCTCCTTTGCGGTCATAGCCGTAATAAAGCGGACGAATGCCGATCGGATCCCGGGCAGCCAGAAATTCCCCGGTTTTTCCGTCAAACAGAATCAGGGCAAATTCCGCATCCAGCATAGAAAAACAGTCGGTGCCGTATTCGCGATAAAGAGGAAGAAGAATTTCACAGTCCGACCCGCTTTGAAAGGTGTATTTTTCGGAAAGCTGTTTGCGAATAGCCTCAAATCCGTAGATTTCCCCGTTGCAAACCACAGAATCTCCGTCCCTCTCAAACGGCTGCATCCCTTCGGGAGTCAGCCCCATAATCGCCAGCCGGTGAAAGCCCAGCAACCCTTTGCCGGTATCAATCACCCGGGTATCATCCGGCCCTCTGGAAACGGTGGCGGAAAATCCTTTCATAAATTCAGAATAGGTGACCCCGGAGTCACAATAGCCCATGATGGAACACATAACAAAAACCTCCTGTTTGTTTTGGGTTCAGCAATCAATAGGGCAAGTGCTGTTTCTCGCGGTGCCACCTATTTTTGTTCTCTTACGGTTTCAAACAAAACCTGCCGCAATAACGGGCGGCGCCCGGCGTTCCTACTGAGAAAATTTCTGTTGGGATTGCAACTCGGCCGGTGTTATTCGCCGGGGGGCTTCTGTACGGATTTCACCATCCCGTACTCTCTGAAAGGGCGTGCCCCGGGTACTTCTCCGGTCTGATAGCGTTTTTGCGCGAAATTTAAAAAAGAAAATCAGTAAGCGATTCCCTGAGCGATCATGGCCGTGCAGACCTTTTCGAAACCGGCAATGTTGGCACCGGTTACGAGATCGCCTTTGCAGCCGTATTTCTCGGCGGCATTGTAGGCATTGTGGAAGATATTCTTCATGATATCTTTGAGTTTGTCATCCACTTCTTCAAAAGTCCAGGAATATCTCATGGAGTTCTGGCTCATTTCCAGGCCCGAAACGGCGACACCGCCGGCATTGGAAGCCTTGGCCGGAGCAAAGAGGACCCCGTTTTTCTGGAAGAGTTCAATGGCTTCGGGGGTGGAAGGCATATTTGCGCCTTCGGCAACGGCCATAACCCCGTTGGCAATCAGTGCTTTGGCACCGGTTTCGTCCAATTCATTCTGGGTGGCACAGGGAAGAGCAATATCGCAGGGAACCGTCCAGATATCCCGGCAGCCTTCGTGATAAACGGCACCGGCAACCCGTTCGGCGTATTCTTTGATCCGGCCGCGCTTGACCTCCTTAATATCCTTAACCACATCCAGCTGAATGCCGTTTTCATCGACAACATAACCGCAGGAATCCGACATGGCAATGACCTTGCCGCCCAGCTGCGTGGCTTTTTCGGCTGCGTAAATAGCCACATTTCCGGAACCGGAAACCACGACTTTCTTGCCTTCAAAAGAATCGTTCTTCATGCAGGCAAGCATTTCTTTGGTGAAGTAGCACAGGCCGTAACCGGTGGCTTCGGTACGGGTGAGCGAACCGCCGAAGGTCAGCCCTTTGCCGGTCAAAACGCCGGTAAATTCGTTTCTCAGGCGTTTATACTGGCCGAAAAGATATCCGACTTCTCTGCCGCCGACACCGATATCGCCGGCCGGAACATCGGTATCCGCCCCGATATGTTTGGAAAGTTCGGTCATAAAGCTCTGGCAGAACCGCATGATTTCTCCGTCGGATTTTCCTTTCGGATCAAAATCCGAGCCGCCTTTGCCGCCGCCCATGGGCAGACCGGTCAGGCTGTTTTTGAAGATCTGTTCAAAGCCCAAAAATTTAATAACCGAAAGGGTAACCGACGGATGGAACCGCAAACCGCCCTTGTACGGACCGATGGCGGAATTGAACTGAATCCGATAGCCGCGGTTCACCTGAACCTTGCCGGCATCGTCTACCCAGGAAACACGGAACATAATCTGGCGTTCCGGTTCCACAATGCGTTCAAGAATCCCGCTCTTTTCAATCTCCGGGTTTTGTTCAATGACCGGCTGCAGGGAGTGCAGCACTTCGTGAACCGCCTGAAGATATTCTTTCTGATCGGGATTTTTGCTTACCGTGGCTTCGTATACCCGTTTGGCATACGCGTTTTCCAAAGTCAACATAGGGTTTCCTCCAAAATTGTGTAATAGAATATCGTATATACGCCGCACATTCATGCGGAGAATATCAAAGAAGGGATTCTTTGGCGTGAATCAGCCGGACAATCATTTCATGGGCCGGAGTGGGGATGGCATAACGGATGCCCAGCTTTACCACCGCCCCGTTGATGAAATCAATTTCGGTTTTCCGGCCGTGCTCCAAATCCTGACACATTGAGGCTTTGCCGACCCGCAGGGTATCGGCGGTTTTGATCAGACTTCTGTAGATGGTTTCTAAATCAAATTCCTCACCGTCGGCTTTGGCTACGGCGACCGCTTCGGTCAACAGGGTATAGGCCAGCGCCTGAACATCGGCGGAATCGGCCAGGACGGAAATCGGCGCATCCAGCAGAGCTGTCAGCGGATTGATGGTCATATTGACAAACAGCTTTTCCCATAAAAGACGATTGACATCTTCACACGCCTGCGCCTGGATCCCGCACCGGGAAAAGGCCTGTTCGATTTCCCCGGCTGCCGCCATATTGCCGCAGGGGGAACCGATATGGGTCATTCCCGAACCGGAATGCAGAATGGTGCCGGGGGAAAGGGTAACGCAGTTGTGCTTGGTGGTGCCGAGAAGAACCTGCCGGCGATCGGCGAATTCTTCCAGAACTTCTTCATTGCCCATCCCGTTCTGCAGCGAAAGCAAAAGGGTATTTTCCCCGATCAACTCCCGGTTGCCGGCAAGGGCAGCGCGGCTGGCGGTGTCTTTCACAAAGACAATCACCAGATCCATCGGTTCGTGAACCGTTCCGCTCAGCGCGGCGGGAACCCGGCAAACGGATTCGGTGTTATCCGGCTCTTTTTTGAGAATGCCGTTTCGGTTGATGGCATCTACGGCCGGCTGGCTGATATCCAGCAGCAGGACTTCCTGTTTCGGATGAAGCAGACAGGCATACAGACATCCCATAGCCCCTGCCCCGATGATGGCAATTTTCACGGCTTATCAATCTCCATAATCCAGCCTTCGGGAGCCGGAATATCTTCGTGCTGAATGCCCAGAAGGGTCTGATACAGCTTTTCGATAACACCGTCCTCTTTGGCTTCGTAGTGATATTCTTTTCCGTGGTCATCAATGGTGCCGACGGGAGAAATAACCGCTGCCGTCCCGCAAAGGCCGCATTCGGCAAAATCGCCCAGTTCGCTTAAGCGGATCGGCCGTTCTTCCACCGGAATCCCCAAAAGGTGCTCGGCTACATACAAAAGGGAACGGCGGGTAATGGAAGGAAGAATGGTATCGGAATGCGGAGTGATCAGTTTTCCGTCTTTGGTGACGAACAAAATGTTGGCTCCGCCGGTTTCTTCCAAAAAGGTACGGGTTGCCGAATCCACATACAGGTTTTCGTCATACCCTTTGGCGTGGGCATCGGCAATCGGATAAAGGCTCATGGCGTAGTTCAGACCGGCTTTGATATGCCCGGTCCCGTGGGGAGCAGCCCGGTCAAAGTCACTGATCCGGATACGAAGCGGACGCTTGCCGCCGGCAAAGTAGGAGCCGACCGGCGTTCCGAAAACACGGAATTCGAATTCACTGGCCGGTTTGACGCCGAT
>CAKSNI010000011.1 GCA_934476025.1 uncultured Eubacteriales bacterium
CGGGAGGTTGGTGTGATCGGCGCATTCTTCAAACGGACGGCCGCCGTCGGTATTGGTGGAACGGTGAAGATCCATATTGTAATACCCGTAGCAAAGGCTGCCAGGAAAAATTTTTCCGCTGAGAAAATCCTGCGGCGTTACGGTATAATCGCACACAATCCGGTTGGTTTCCCGCGGGGCAGTGTAGGCATAGGAAGGATACAGGGTAATATCGGCATTCGCCCGGGCAAACTCAATCATTCGAGCCATGGCTTCCCGGCCGTTGATTTCGGCATCGGTTTGCCCCTGAGGATTGGAACAGTCCATCAAAATGTGATTGGCATTGTTTCCGCCGCCCCGGAAAAAGCCCTTGATGGGTGCGTGGAATTCCGGCCAGTAATCGCCGTGATGGATTTTCCCGGCGGCTTTGGCCTCGTCAAAAGCCTTGCGGAGGGAATCTTCCTGCAGCTGCGACAGATTGTTGCAGAAGAAGGAATAACCGAAGGTCCCCGGCTGCAATTCTTCACTGACATGAAAACCGGCGTGCGCCACCCGGGCTACATCACCGTCGCCGGAGCAGTCGATAAAAGCCTTGGCGGAAACGGCCGAAAGCTCACATTTCCGGGCGACAATCAGATGGGTAACGGTTTCACCTTCCCGTTCGGCCGCCACCACTTTGGAATGCAGCATCAGCGTGACACCGGCCTCCAGACACATCCGATTGAGCAAAACCTCCGCCATAGCCGGGGCAACTTTAACATTGGAGGCATGACCGCCGATGGCGGTATCCACGGTGGAAAAATCCGGAATTTCGGCAAATCCGGCCGCCTCCAGCCGTTTGCAGAATTCCCAACCGATGCCGGCAATGGCCGGACGGTAATCGGCGTAAAAAATTCCGATTTCCGGATTGCCGCCCTGGGTCAGGATGCCGCCGAGGGCTCCCATGTCTTCAATCAAAGCGGTTTTGGCTCCGTTTCGGGCCGAAGCAACAGCGGCGCAAAAGCCGGCCACTCCTCCACCCACTACGACGGTATCAAAAGACCAAATATCGGTGATTTCGGTTTGAAAATTCATGTTTCTTCCCCCTTTGCTTTTATTGTATATCAAATATTTAAAAAAATCTTCCGGAAATTTGCCTTTAAATATCGTTTATTTGTCTTTTTGGGCTTGACAAGAAGCGCTTCGTTTGTACAATATAAAAAAAGGGGGGGCAGGCCGATGAAACCGTTTGATGAAGGAAAACCGCTTCGGCAGGGGAAAGCCACGCCGGTGCAGCTGCTGAACCGGTGCGTAGTCAAACCCGGGTTTAGCGGTGTGCTGCATTATCACGACTATTCAGAGTGGCTGGTTTGCAAAACCGGAGCCCTCCGGCTGATCACTTTGGAGGAAGAACGGCCGCTTTCTCCGGGGGATCTTGTGCTGATCGGCAGCGGGATTCCCCACGGGCTGCGCTATGAAACCCCTTACAGCGAACACGGCTGCGTAAAATTCAGCAACGCGCTGATTACCCAAAACGGGGGCGAATTGCCCGGGGTCTGCGGAGTTTTTCCGCTGCTTTCGGGGGAACACCGCCCGGTACTGCTCGGCGCGGCCGGGCTGAGGGAAAAGGGATACGACCCGATTGCCGGGTTTGCCCGGGCGTGGGAAGGCAGCAGCCGGCAAACCCCGGGATGGGAACTGACGGTTTTATCCCTGTTGTTTTCCTGGCTGGCAGCGGCGGCTGCCGACTGGGCGATGGCCCCGGTGAGTGAAAAAGACCGGGAATTCCTGCTTTTGAATCAAGAATACCTTCAAAAAAACCTGGCGGTGGCCACCCTTGCTTCGGCGGCAGGGGAAAACGGAATGGAATATTGCTATTTTTCCCGGGTTTTTCACGAACGCTTCGGAATGCCCTTTCGGGAGTATCTGCAACAGCGCCGTTTGCTTACGGCCCGGCAATTGCTGCTGGAAACCCGGGACAGCGTGACCGAAATTGCCGGGCGGGTCGGTTTTTCATCGGTCAGCTATTTTATTGAAACCTTTCGTCGGCAAACCGGGAAAACGCCCCTCTCTTTTCGCCGGGAAATTCATAAATCCCGATAAAAGACTTGACTCTACAATTGTTGTAGAGTATAAAATAAGAAAAAATATCGGGAGGAATCATGGTGAAACGGGGTTTGACGGAGGGAAGTGTCTTTTCAAATCTGCTTTCCTTTTCGCTGCCGTTTTTGTTGGCTTATTTTCTGCAAACCCTCTATGGAACGGTGGATTTGTTCCTGGTCGGGCGTCTGTGCGATGTAGCCTCTACCACCGCCGTTTCGGTGGGAAGTCAGATCATGCATATGCTTACCGTGATGATTGTCGGCCTGTCTATGGGAACCACCGTTTGTGTGGCACAGGCAGTCGGAGCCAGGGATTCAAAGCAGGCGGCCCGGAGTGTCGGGAACAGTGCCGGGCTGTTTTTATCGGTTTCACTGGTGCTGACAATGGTGCTGCTGCTGTCGGTTCGGGCGGTTGTCGGGTGGATGTCCACCCCGGCCGAAGCGGTGGAAGGCACGGTGGCCTACTTAAAGGTGTGCTTTTTCGGCATTCCGCTGATAGCGGCCTATAATACGGTTTGTGCGGCCTTTCGGGGCTTGGGGGACAGCAAAAGCCCCATGATTTTTGTGGCGATTTCCTGCGCGGTGAATATCGGGCTGGATATTCTGCTGATCGGGCCGATGAACCTCGGCGCGATCGGAGCGGCTCTCGGTACTGTTCTGGCTCAGGCGGTCAGTGTGGTTTGCGCGTGGGGGGCCTTTCTTCGGCAAAAGGCGGTCCGCCTGCAAAAATCCGATTGGCGACCGCAAAAGAGAGAAATCCGTCAGCTGCTGAGTGTGGAATTGCCGGTGGCAATGCAGGACGGTCTGGTGCAGGTTGGGTTCATTCTGATTACCGTGATTGCCAACCGTCGGGGCCTGACCGATGCGGCGGCGGTCGGCATTGTGGAAAAAATGATCGGATTTTTGTTTTTGGTGCCTTCTTCCATGCTTTCCGGGGTTTCGGCCATTGCCGCTCAGAACCTGGGGGCCGGGCAGGAAAAACGGGCCCGTCAGACCCTGTTTTACGCCATGGCTCTTTCGGCCGGATTCGGCCTGGCGGCTACGCTGGCGGTTTTGCCGACGGCGCCTCTCCTGGTACATCTGTTTACCCGGGAGGATGCGGTGGCCCTGGCCGGGGGCGCGTATCTGCGCGGATACATTCCGGATTGCCTGTTGGCCGGGATTCATTTTTGTTTCAGCGGATATTTCTGCGCCTGCAACCGTTCGGGGATTTCCTTTTTGCATAATATTATCGCCGTGGCGCTGGTCCGGGTGCCGGGGGCCTATTTTGCTTCCCGGTGGTTCCCGGATACCCTCTTTCCGATGGGGCTTTCTACGGTGGCTGGGTCGCTGCTTTCGGTGATCATCTGCTGTGTGGCTTTTTGGACCATCGAAAAGGGCCGGCGGCGGAAAGAAGGATAAAATGAAGCAGACTTCTTTGTTTTCCATCGGTGAAATGGCCGAAATGTTTTCGCTGAGTGTTTCCAGCCTGCGGCATTATGAAGCCATCGGCCTGCTGACCCCCGAATGGGTTGATCCGCAGACCGGCTACCGGTATTACAGCACCCGTCAGTTTGAGGTGCTCAATACGGTGCGGTATCTTCGGATGCTGGGGGTGCCTCTTGCCGAAATCGGTCACTTTCTGCATGGACGGGATATCGAAAAAATGGAGGAAATGCTTCGTCGGCAAAAATGCCAGGTGGAACAAAAGCAACGGGAACTGGCTGCCGTAGCCCGAAAAATTGAAAACCGGCTGTCGGATCTTTCGGTGGCCACCCACTGTCATCCGGCACAAATCCGGGAAGAAATCCTGCCGGCGGGGCGGCTGGTCTGGCTGCAGAACGGCCTTCGGGAAGCCGGGGGCCGGGAGTTGGAAATTTCGCTCAAAAAACTGGAAAATGCCCAGCGGGAGCCCTTGATATTTCTCGGAAAGGTCGGCCTGGGAATATCGGAGCGGCGGCTGCGGCAAAATTGCTTTGACGGCTATGACGGCGTTTTTCTGCTTTTGGATCGGGAAGAGGAATTCCACGGTGAAGTGCTGCGGGTGTCAAGCCAAAAATGCGTAACGATTTTCTTTCGGGGCGGTCATACGCAAGCACCGGAATACTATCGGGAATTGCTGCACTATATCCGGGAACACCGTTTGCAAATTACCGGGTTTTCCCGGGAAATTACGATGATTGATTCCGGTTTTACCCCCGAAACCGAAAAGTATATTACCCGGATTCAAATTCCGGTGAAATAGAAACCCCCGAAGTAATCTTCGGGGGGGAGTCGGTCCGCAGCGGAAAAAGCGCCGGGAAGAGAAGGTACTATTCCTGACCGGGGGGAACCGGGGTGCCCGGTTCCGTTTTCCCGGACGGGCGCTTATTTTCACGCAAAATCAGAAACAGGGCGACGGGAAAGGCCATCAGACTGATCCACTGGGAGGTGGAAAGCCCGAACCAGATTCCGCGAACGGCATCGCCCCGTAAGAATTCGGTGCCAAAGCGAACCGGGGCATAGCAAAGAAGATAATATCGAATCAGCCGGCCGGAGTGACGATTCTTTCGGAACAGAGAAAGCAGAAAGAAAAAAATCAGCAGATTGCAGGCTGCTTCCAACAGAGAAACCGGAAAACGCCGAACCCCACACAGGCCGGGGGATAGATCGTTGTGATAGACAATCAATCCAAATCGGGACTCAATGCCGTAGCAGCAACCGCCGAAAAAGCAGCCGATCCGCCCGAAGGTATGGAAAAGCGGAATACACAGGGCGTAAAGGTCGTAACGCACCGCCCCGTCGGGACTTTTTTGCGGGTGGGTCATCCATCGCGCGGCCAGCAGACTGCCGAAAAGCCCCCCGTAGAATACCGAGCCGCCAAAACAAACCGCCAGGGCCTTCAGGGTGATGAGAAAGGGCTTGCCGGCCCGCAGAATCCTGAGCACAAGCGGAAGATTGGTCAACCCGTACAAAAGGTGGCCGCCGAGAAGAATCCCGACACCGGCGACGACCATCAGCAGAATGATATCTTCCGGGCTGATCTGAAATCGTCTGCCCAACCGGCAGGCGACAAAGCCGCAGACCAGAAGGCCGATGATAGAAGAAAGGGCATAGGTGCCCACGGTTCGCCCGAATATTTCAAAGGTAGGAAACAAAATCGTATCCCTCCCGTAATAATTGATAAAAAAGCCGCCGGGCACGGTGGAGTGCCGGCGGCAGACGCTAACAGCAGTGTATTAGCTAAGGGAATTGAGCAGATCTTCCAATCCGGCAGCGCTTCCGGCAGAACCGATTGCGCCGGCAGTGCAGATTACGCACAGGGTGCAGGACAGGAAACCGATTCCGGCAAGAGCAGTACCGATGATGGAAAGAACCAAACCGGCAGTCGCAATTCCGGTCGGAGCGGCAGCAGCCACAGCCTTCTTTTTGCCCATAACAGCGAGGATGATGCCGACAATACCGGCTACCAGCGCGAGGATGTTGATCATATAGAACCAAGCCAGCACGGTAGCAACGATGCCGAGAACCAGAGCGGTGATGGACAAGCCTTTTCCGTTATTCATGGATGATTTCTCCTTTCTGAAAGAATTTCCCTCCTCGGGTCGCTTTTATTGTACCGAAATCAGGAAGTGTTGTCAAGTAAAATCTGTCGAAAAGGTCGGGAAAACCGGAGAACTTGTCCAAAAAATGGCTGCCGGCCGGTCTGCCGCCCGGCTTCTGCGGAATTTCGGGGACCTTCTGAAAAAATTTCCGGAATGGCTTCATTTTTCCAGGCCAGCAGATGTCGTCGTTGCCGGTAATCGGGGAGAATCTCTTCCACCTGCCGGTAAAAGGCGGCGGAATGATCCGGATGCAGCAAATGGCAAAGTTCGTGCACCACCACCGCTTCGGCCGCGGCCGGTTCCACGCACAGCAAAAACAGGTTCAGAGTGATTTTCCCGGTTTTGGGCTGGCAACTTCCGTACCGGGAGGTCATAAAACGAAAGGAAAGGGATGGAAAGGCCAGCCCTTTTCGGGCAAAGGTCGAAAAATGCAGCCGGCAAAATCGGGTGAATTCCTGTTGGGCGGTTTTCTTCCAAAAGGAACGCAGCAAAAGGTCGGCCTGTCGGGCCGCCTCGGGGGCATCGGGGGAGGCAAGGAAAATCAGCACAGCGTTTTCCTGCAGGCAAACCTCCGGCTTTCCGGTGCAAAGTCGAATTTCCTTGGCGAGGCCGTGGTAATATACCGGGCTGTTTTTACACGCACCCGGGGGAACCAGGCAAATTTTCCCCTGATTTTTTTGCAGCGTTTTCAGAACAAACCCGGCATTTTGGGTCAGGAAAGCCCGAATGCGGGATGTAGGGGTGCCTTTTGGTACCGAAAGGGTGATTCTTCCGTTGGAATGAATCCGCAGGTTCAGGTTTTTTACGGGCTTTTGAACCAGCTCCACCGATACCGGCTGCCCGTTCAGCCAAAATTGCCGCAGCATATCGATCCTCCTTTGCTTTTTTCTACTATATCAAAAAAATCACCGGAATGCAAGGTTGCATTGGCCGTGAAAATCTGGTAAAATAACGGTAACGGGGCCACAAAATCCCCCCTAAAAACGGAACCGTTCGGAGGAATCAAACAGCATGAAAAGGAAAATTGACAGAAATCAAGTAATTCGGGAACTGCTTCATGTAACCGATCAGGAATTTACCGATGAAGAGCTGATTCATCAGCTGATTACCACCCAGGTGAGCGAAAACCATTCGGAAAAGAAACTTTCTTTCGGGGCGAGAGCCAGCGATGCCGTGGCTCGTTTTGCCGGAAGCTGGGCCTTTATTTTCAGCTTTATCGGAATTATGGTGGCCTGGATGGGGGTCAATGTTGTGCTGTCGGCCCGGGCATTTGACGCTTATCCTTTTATTCTGCTGAATTTGGTCCTTTCCTGCATTGCGGCGGTACAGGCGCCGCTGATCATGATGAGTCAGAACCGTCAGGAAACCAAGGATCGCCGTCGGGCCGAAAGCGATTACCGGGTCAATCTGAAAAGCGAACTGGTGGTGGACGATCTGCACCGGAAGATGGATCAGGTGCTGAAAAATCAGGAAAGGCTGCTTCGTGAAAAAGAGAAGGAAAACGGAAAATAATTCAGGGGTTTCTCCCCGGAGGTATCGGCCGAAAAAGCGGATGTTTCCGGGGATTTTTGCACGGTTCTTTCGGATTCTACTTTGGGGATTTGCCCGGTAGAATGGAAAAATTCATCGGTAGAATGAAAAAAAGAACGGTAGGTTGCCATGGCGGCCCAAACCGGATACACTGGATAGCGAGGCCGGAATCCATGCCGGTTTTTAAAAAAGCGATTTTGAAAAAAGGTGAGAAACAGTGATTCGAATTTTTACCGATACATCAGCCAATCTGCCCGAGGCAATCCGGCAGCAGTTCGGCATCGGGGTGGTCCCTTTTTCCTACAGCATAGAAGGAAAGGAGATCCCGGCCGACACGCCCTTTGACGGGAAGGCTTTCTATGAAGCCATGCGAAACGGTGCCAATGTGAAAACCTCTATGGTCAATATGCAGACCTTTCTGGATGAATGGGAGGGGCTGCTGCAAAACGGAGAGGATATTCTTTATCTTTCTATGTCCGGCGGAATCAGCGGAACCTTTCAAGCGGCCACCTGTGCGGTGCAGGAACTGAGTGAGCGCTACCCCAACCGAAAAATTGCGGCAGTGGATACGCTGGCGGCGTCCTTGGGAGAAGGGCTGCAGGTGATCATGATTGCCGAGATGGCCCGCTTGGGAGCGGACTTTGAAGCGCTGCAATCCAAGGCTCGGCAGCTGAGCCGGTCGATTCGCCAATTCTTTACGGTGGATGATCTGAAATATCTGCTGCGGGGCGGTCGGGTCAACCGGGTGTCGGCCGCCATCGGAACGGTGCTGAAAATCAAACCGGTCCTCAAAGGCAATGAAGAGGGAAAAATTGTGGTGTGCGGAAAAATACGCGGCCGCCGTCAGTCGCTGAACGAATTGGCCCGGCTGTACGACGCGCAGGCGGCCGATAAAAGTTCCCGGGTGGCCATTGCCCATGCCGACGCTCCCGAAGCGGCGGAAGAATTGCTTTTACTGCTTCGGGAAAACGGGCTGACCGGGGAATGTCTGACGGAATGCTACGAACCGGTCACGGGGGCCCATGTCGGGCCGGGAACGGTGGCACTGTTTTTCTTCGGAGAAGGATGACCCATACAAAAATGATAGAAAACTTCTGTTTTTTGATCGAAAAATCATAGTGCTTTTTGGGCGGGATCTGCTATAATATTCTTTGTAACGGATCAAAAAGGAGGCGTGCTGTGATGAATCAAAACCGAGAAGTTTATCTTATTTTTAAAACGCATCTGGATATCGGGTATACCGATCTTTCGGAAAAGGTGATTCAGAAGTATTTAAAAGAATATATTCCTACCGCCATTCATACCGGATATACTTTAAAGGGCAGCGAAACCCCCTTTGTGTGGAGTGGCGGCTCCTGGCTGATTGACCGGGCGCTGCGCAGCGAGGGGGCCGAAGCGGTGGAGCAGGCAATTCACGACGGCATTTTGCGTTGGCACGCCCTGCCCTTTACCTCTCATACCGAACTGATGAATGAAAAGCTGTTTCGCTACGGCCTTTCCCTTTCCCGTCAGCTGGATGAGCGCTTTTCGGTTCATACCATCGGGGCAAAAATGACCGATGTTCCGGGGCATTGCGGGACCATCGTCCCGTGGCTTCAGGAAGCCGGTATCAAAATGGTTCATTTCGGAGTGAACCCGGCCTGCCCGGTTCCGCCGGTTCCCAAGGCTTTCCGGTGGCGGCGCAACGGCGGAGAAGTGATTGTGGTGTACTCCAGCGGCTACGGAAAACAGATTGACTTCGACGACTTTTCGGTGGTTTATGCCCATACCGGGGACAATCTCGGCCCGCAGACCCCGGAACAGGTGGTCGAAGCCTACGAAGAAGCGGCACGACTTTACCCCGGGGCGAAAATTCGGGTGGCAACGCTGGAGGATTTTGCTCAGCGGATGCTGCCGGAAAAAAATCTTCCCGTGGTGGAAAAGGAAATCGGCGATACCTGGATTTACGGGGCGGCGACCGATCCGCGCAAAATCAGCGAATACCGTCAGGTGCTTCGGTATATTGACGAACACGGGCTGACTGCCGATGTACGGGACGATCTGCTGCTGGTGCCGGAACATACCTGGGGCAAATGCGTTCAGAAATATTTTCACGATACCGAAAATTACACGGTGGAACAGTTGGCCGCACTGCCCGAAAGTGCGAAAACCATTGAAGAGTCCTGGGAAGAACAGCGGGAATATGTCCGCAAAGGGGCTGAAAAGGTCGGCTGTCCGCTTTCCTATCCGAACGCCTATCCCAATACCGATGGGTATGAAGAATGCCGGCAGGAACTTCCGCTTTCCCTCTCCTGGCAGATTTTTGACAATCGGGATGCCGACCGGTATTTAGATACCTACAACATTAAGCGTGACGAACCCTGGATTGTTTGGGATTATTCCAAACCGGGCCTTCCGGATTATCGGGGGGGTACACTGGAAGCGGCCGTGGATCGCTGCTGCCAGAATAACGGGGCCGTTTACTGGGAACTTTCCTTTGATCCGGAAAACGAAAGACGCTTCGGGCTTCCGAAATTCTGCGTTTGCCGGGAGAAAAACCGGTTTACGGTATACTGGAAAGGCAAAAAAGATTCCCGGTATCCGCAGGCCTGCTATCTGAAATTTACCGGCATGAAGGAAGAATGGATGCTGGACAAAATGGGGCAGTGGGTTGACCCGCGCGAGGTGATCGGCAGTCCGTTGGTCTGTGCCGTGGCTTCCGGCGTGAAAAACGATGCGGTGCGGATTTACAGTGATGATGCTCCGGTGGTGCTTCCCTTCGGTCGCCGCTTGTGGCACTATGGGGAGGAAAACGGAAAGCAGGATTTGTATTTCAATTTGTACAACAACATCTGGAATACCAATTTTGCCATTTGGTACCATGAGGATGCCGTTTTCCGCTTTTCTCTGGAAGCACTGTCTTAAAAAATAAGCGCCCTTCCCGGCAACCGCCGGGAAGGGCCTGTTTGTAAAAAGAAAAGGCCGGCTGCTTTGGCAGCCGGCCCGTTTTGCCGAATTATTCGATTTCCAGATGGGGCGTTTCGGGGAGTTTGGTATCCTTTTTCGGCATGGTGAGTTTCAGCACACCGTTTTCGTACTTGGCCTTGATTTCATCGGCCTTGATACCGCTAAGATCAAAACTCCGGCTGTAGGAACCGTAGGAACGCTCGCAGCGGACATATTTGCCCTTCTTGTCCTTGTCCTCGTGTTCGGAATGGCGTTCGGCATGAACGGTGAGCAGATCGCCGTCAACATCCAGATGGATATCCTTTTTATCAAAGCCCGGCAGATCAGCTTCCAATTCATAGCGGTCGCCTTCATCTTTAACATCGGTCTTGAATTCTTCCAGCCCGCCGCCGAAGAAGTTCATCGGCGAACCAAAGAACTGTTTTTCCAATTCGTCCATTTCACGGAACGGATTATAAAGGGAATTATTTTTACGCGAATACGGTCTCATTTCAAACATATAAAAGCCTCCAAAAATTATGGTTCGTTTCTTTGTATCGGTTTTATCTTTCCGGATTCCGACAACCGAATTTGTTTAACTGACACATTGGAATTACCTTCTTTTGGATGCCTCATTGGCATCTCTTTTTTGTTTACGCCTATATTATAGCGGTTTTTCTTGCATTTTCAATATTCCCGCAGTATAATTCAATCAGTGTTGATTGTGCTGAAAGCACAAAGGAGGAAAAGAAATGGATCGGGAAGCGTTTTTACGCATTTTCTTAAAAAATCATTCGCTCAACGAAATGGTGCAGATGCTTTCCACCCAGTTGTCGCTGCCGCTGATGGTGGCGGATAACGGCTTTCGGGTGGTATCTTCCTTTGAAACGGGGCAGGAAACACCGGAATTCCGACGGGCGGTTTCCCACAGCGAACTGCCGGTTTCGCTTTATGCGGAAATCAATCGCTGTTTTCGGGACCCACAGGACGAATCCGGGGAAATTTCAACGGCCGACGGCAGCTACCGAATCAGCTGTCTGAAAAGTGACGGGGTGGCCCTGGGGTATTTGATTTACGAAACTTCCGGGAAAAATTCGGCGTATTTTGATGGGGGAGATCGGGAGTTTGCCGAGGCTTTGATTGCCAAACAGTTTTACTGCGAACGCCATTCCGGCAGTATGCCGGCCGATACGGCGGAAGAACTGATTACCGATTTGCTGGACGGCGAATTTTCCGACCGGAGGCTGTTTGAACTCAAGGCTGCCGGAACCTTTCTGTCGCATTTTCGGCCGGAATGTTTTGCCGTATTCTCCGGAGTGGAATCGCTGACGGATCCGGCCCGTCTGAGGGATTCGATCCGGCGGAATTTTTCGGCTTCGCTTCCCTTTTTCTACCGTGGCCGGCTGATTCTCTTTTTGCATCAGGATCACGATATGGAAGAACTTCGGGCCATGACGGAACACTATCGGCTTTGTGCGGTGGTTTCCGGAAAACCGGAATCTTTGTACGATATCAAAAAAGAGTGGGATTCGGTTTCTCTGGTGCTGGATTATGTGGCCCAAAAGCGGCAGCCGCCTTTTTTTGTTTTTGCCGGGGACTACGCTTTGCCGGTACTGCTGCGGAAAATTCTGCGGGAAACCCCCTTTTCGGATGAACGGGTTCGGCGCTTGGCGGAATACGACGAGCGGGAAGGGAGCGAACTGTGCCTGACACTCTTTACCTATTTGATTTGTTCTCATTCCCTGCAGAAAACCGGGGAACGGCTTTTTACCCATCGCAATACCGTTGCTTACCGCATGAAAAAAATCCGGGAAGAGTTTGAAATCGACCCGGAAAAGCCGGAGGAAATTACCGGGCTGCTGCTTTCGACGGCGCTGCAGTTGGTTCGCTCCGGCCGGGAGGATCTGTTTTTGCCGGAAAAAGAGGATCGGCCGGCGGGGGGAATTGCGGATTGAGAAATTTTGAAAATCGGCTCTGACGAAAACCGGGTCGGTTCAAAAAGGATTCCCTCAAAAAAAGACGCCCCCCTGGCCTCCGTTTTTTCGGAGGGCAGGGGGGCGTCTGATCAGAGGAAAAATACCAAATGCGGCGGCAGGAACAGGGAACATTTCCCCGGATGATTTCCAGCAGAGTCGGGCTCAGAATCTTACGGGTATCGTCATCCACCAAACTGAAGCGGTTTCCGTCCTTCGGAGTGCTCAGGTAGTTCCGGACGCAGTAGGGGAAGAATATCTCGCTTCGCGGGCACATAGTTATGTGCTTTCGCTTTTGCAGGCGTACCGCGG
>CAKSNI010000012.1 GCA_934476025.1 uncultured Eubacteriales bacterium
CTTTACCGTTTCCTATGCGCCGCATTCTTCGCTGCGGTTTGTTTCTCTGATTCCCGATTTTGATCTGAGTACCCAAAAAGCCCGTTCGGTTTTGCCGGAACAGGTTTCCCGGGGGGATGCGGTTTACAACCTTTCCCATACGGCCGTATTGCTCAAAGCAATGGAAGCCGGGGATACCGCCACCATTCGGGCCGCCTTAAAAGACCGGCTGCATCAGCCCTACCGGAAGGTTCTGATTCCCGATTACGACCGCCTGGAAGCGGCCGCGCGGGAGTGCGGCGCCATCGGGTTCTGTATTTCCGGGGCCGGGCCGACGCTGCTCTGCCTGACCGATTCTTCGGAATTTGTCAGGGCCATGCAGCCTTTTGTGCAAAAGTTGCCGCACGAATGGAAAATCCGGGAACTTCCGATTGATTTTACCGGTACCCGGGTTTCCGTTGACGAATTCCTTCATGAAAACCGGGGTGCCCGACTCACCCCCTGAAACGGCCGGGCAGCCGAAGAATTTCTAATGAACAGCGCGGCGGGAAATCCCGCCGCGCTTTTCCCGCTGACAAACCCATCAGCGGGCAAAGACACGGATTCGACGATACCGTGTCTTTTTTTCTATTCAAGTTCTTTTGCCTGCTTTTCTTTTAAGAAAAGTGGGCGAGATCAAGGGGGGAAGCCCTTGCCGCCGTTCGCAAACGGCGAAATCTCCTGTCGCCGCTCGCAAGCCGCGAAATTCTACTTTACGATCTTTACAAGGAACGACGGCTCCGCCGTGTCCTCATCGGAACGCGCCGACGAACCGAATAAACGCATATCGTCGCCATTTAGCATAACCTTTGCGCCGTCCACCCGGCATTTCTCAGTCACATCCGTCGCTTCGTCCGCCATCAGATCCTGTACAAAAATACGCGCATCGCCAACCGGCTCGTCAAATACAAGCACCAGACTGTTGTAATACCCGAAAATACCAATCGGCGCATCGAATGAACCCACCTTGAACGTGATATCCGCCGCACCGATGACGTTGACATTCGGATTGATCGTACGCTTGATGGTCGCAATCGAATAAGCTCCCGTGTGCGGATTCTTCGATGCCACCACAAAGGGAATCACTTCACCGACCGCCTTTACCTCCGGCAGCTCACAGCCGCGCGCCATAACCGCCGGCGCGGACTCCTCAAAAGACTTGGCAATCACATCGATCCACCAGCGCGGCCGACGGTCAAAGAAATACGTGTCGGTCAAGCGCTGCTCACTCGACTTGTAATCCGTATCATACACCGAAAACGGCGGCGCAAGCCGATGCCAGCGCAAGCACGCCGCGTCCGCCGTGTTTATGCCGTTTCCGCCCATAATGCCGAGCGCGCAGCCGAGTGCCGCACAGATCGACGAGCAGGTCTCCGCGTTGAGAATGCCCTTCGTGCCGTATTCCGGCTTTCTGCCGACAGAGGCTGAAAGCGCCTCATCCAAACGCATGAGCATCGAAGAATTCTTGAACGGCGACGCAACGTCGTACAGACGGAATACATCGCAGATCGGCAAATCCTCTGCCGTTTCCTTCACCCGGTGCGCAATGTCGCCCATATCGGAAAACGGCGGCTGGCACACCGCGTGCTCCACAAGGATGCCCGGCGCGTTCTCGCGTAAAACCTCGGTTAACATCCGACGGTATGTCGGGTCGCAGTGTCTGCCCCAGTCGATTTTCCAATAACGGATACCGGCTTGCTCGCACCAGCGTGCGCGCTCTGCCCAATAGCTTCTCGCTTCTTCGCCGACACCGAGATCCCCCTTGCCGCTGCCGCCGGTCTCGGTGGCTATCCATAGACCGGTACCGGCATAGCCCAAGGCTTTTGCCTTTTGATTCAGGGTTCTTAAACGTTCTTCCGGCGTTTTGCCGTAGTTCGGGAACTTTTCCGGGTTCGGGTCACACGTGCCGAAAAAGCGTTCGACCCCCCGGATGTTTTTGCTGCCGAACGGCACGTCCCAGCCGTCGTCAAGAAGCAGATAAAGACCGGCACGATAAGAACGGTCATACGGATGATAGTACCGCTCCGAACCGAATAACAGCTCATCGGTGAGCGCATCGCGCTGGTCGGTGCAGATGTCTCCTGAGTGCAGGCCTGTTTTGGAAGCGGTCACTTCCTGCAATTTCCAGGTACACATATAATCATAACACGGCTTGCTTTCTTTGGGAATATAATTCATGTTGGTACTCCTCTCTTTTTTGGCAGTTTGGGAAGAATACATAAGTGCCGCCGGAGAAAGCGCATCGCCGGCCGGTATGTTTTCCTTTCGCTTGCCGCCGGTGAGAAGCGCATCGGTGCTGATTCCGAAGAGCTTTGCAAGGTCAAGAAGCGTTTTGTTCGAAGGCTTCGACCGTCCGTTCTCCCATTTGGACACGGCCTTGTCGCTGACGCCGAGCCTTGCGGCAAGCTCTTTTTGCGACAGCCCCTGTTCTCTGCGAAGATCGAACAAATAATTTCCGAAGTCAAAATCGTTCATCGCTGTTACTCCTTTGCTGTATCCTTCTGCGGCTATTGTACCAAAAAGACGGGTCGTTTACAAGAAAAACAACCCGTTTTATCCTCTACCGAAGGTAGAAATTCATGGCTTGTTCTTTCAATTTCAAGCCGTCGCTGAACGATTTGCCGACGATGCCGCCGATTTCGCGATAGGTCTTGTGCTCTAAGTAGTTGCCGTCCAACACCGTGCGTATGAGCGGTTCGGCTTTGTCGAACACTACGTCGTATGCTTCAATTCCCTCCGGGCAGGCATAAGCCTCATGGGCGCCGGGTGCGTAATACAGGGGCTTTGCACCGGTGTTTATTGAAGGGATATCCTTCACGCGTATCGGGTGAGTCGTGCGTTACAAGCGTGAGAGCCTCTTGGGGGTGCTCCTCGCAGTCGAATTCGCGAAACAGCACAAAGCCGCTGTTCACACAAAGAATCTTTTTCCTTTTTCTCTCTCCGTCAAAACCTACGCCCCCCGCCTTCGGAATCGAAGGCGGGGGGCAGTGACTTATCTGCTTTTTCCGGACCAATGCTTTGAAACCGAGCAGCCCTTTAAAACTGTGCAAATACCTGCTGCGCCCGGCTCTGTGCTTCCAGCGCGGCGGCATCCGATTCCCATTTGGTACCCGCAAGATTTCGCACTGAAACCCAAAGGTCCGGGCAGGGGACCGCCGTTTTCAAAACATATTCCTGCGTGATCTGTGTGGGGAAGGGCCGGGGATCGCCGAGAACATCGGCATCGGAAATGGAATCCACATAATCGTAGCCCTCCTGATTGGTCAAATACAGCATGGCTTCGCTGTCAAACCCGATTTCGCTTTGCAGTTTCTGCATTTTGGCCAGCTGATATTCCCCGGTGGAAACGCCGGTTTCATAGGTGCAGTTGATGATCGTAACCCGAACCTGCCCGTCCCCGTTGAAATCAGGGCAAAGGGTTTCAAAGTACTCCTGCAGTAAATCGGCATTCTGATCGGCCACAATTTCATTGGAATACAAAACCACCGTTAAATCGGCTTTTGGCCGGGTGGCGCACTGGCGAACGGTAACGGCCAGCGCCAAAGCGGACGCAACGCCGGCGATCAGAGCCCATTTATGATAGAACCAGAAATTGGCCAGTTTTTCCTTTCGGGTCATCGGCTTTTTTTCCGGCGGAGGCGGCGTTTGCCCCCCGGATGCCGCGGCGTTTTGCTCCGCTTTTTTCAGTTCCAGAAAACTTTCCTGCGCTTTTTTTCGCTGGGCGAGGGTATCGCTGACTTTTTTCTGCATAAATCCTCCCGGTGCCGCACATTCTTTCTTTGTTTTCAGTGTAACACACCCCCCGGATTTTTGCAAGGAAAACCCTTGACTTTCCGGGGTATATTCGATATAATTATCATGTTATGCTATACTCATGGCAAGCTTTAAGAATCAGAAAAAGGTGGTTTTTGAATTGGCAAAAGCAATCAAACTGACCGATGAAGGTCTTCGGAAACTGCAGGACGAACTGGAGAATTTAAAAACGGAGGGCCGTACCGAAATCGCGGAAAAAATCAGAATTGCCCGCGGCTACGGCGATCTTTCCGAAAACAGCGAATATGATGAAGCCAAAAACGAACAGGCGAAAATCGAAGCCCGCATTGTCGAACTGGAAACCATGCTCAAAAATGTTGAGCTGATTACCGAAACGAAGGGCGGCGCCCGCACGGTGATGATCGGTTCCAGCATCAAGGTTCTGGATGTGGAATTCGACGAAGAAATGGAATTCAAAATTGTCGGCAGCGCGGAAGCCGATCCGGGAAACGGGCTGATTTCCGATGAATCGCCGGTCGGCAAGGCACTGCTCGGTGCCAAGGTGGGGCAAACGGTTACGGCCGAAGCCCCCGACGGAGAAATCGAACTGAAGATTCTCTCTATTTCGAAATAAGGATGGATGGCAATGTCTTATAATCCCAACGATCAGAAAGACCTGAACGAAGTCTTACGGGTTCGCCGCGAAAAGCTCCGTGATTTGGTGGAAGCCGGCAAAAATCCGTTTGAAATTACCAAATTCGATGTAACCCATCACAGCACCGAAATCAAGGATCATTTTGACACCCTGGAAGGCCGGACCGTTACGGTTGCCGGCCGGTTGATGTCCAAACGGGTCATGGGAAAGGCTTCCTTCTGCCATATTCAGGATAAAGAAGGCACCATTCAGTCCTATGTTGCCCGAGACTGCATCGGGGAAGAGGAATATGCCGCCTTCAAAAAGATGGATATCGGGGATATTGTCGGCCTGACCGGGGAGGTTTTCAAAACCCAGACCGGGGAGGTTTCGATTCACGCTTCCGACCTCACCCTGCTTTCCAAAAGTCTGCAGGTTCTTCCCGAAAAATACCATGGGCTGACCAATACCGATCTGAGATATCGTCAGCGGTATGTGGATTTGATCATGAACCGGGAATCCAAAGAAACCTTTATCAAGCGTTCGGCCATTTTGCGGGAAATCCGGAACTTCCTGGACAACCGCGGTTTTATGGAGGTGGAAACGCCGATTCTGGTTCCCAATGCCGGCGGAGCTGCCGCCCGTCCTTTCCAGACCCACTATAACGCGTTGAACGAAGATGTCAAGCTGCGGATTTCGCTGGAACTGTATTTAAAACGCCTGATTGTCGGCGGGCTGGAACGGGTTTACGAAATCGGCAGGGTTTTCCGCAACGAGGGGATTGACACCCGTCACAACCCGGAATTCACCCTGATGGAACTGTATCAGGCCTATACCGATTACGAAGGCATGATGGAACTGACCGAAAGTATGTTCCGCCATCTGGCAAAGAAAATCTGCGGCAGTGCGGTGATTGAATACAACGGCACCGTTATTGATATGGAAAAGCCCTTTGCCCGGCTGACCATGATCGAAGCGGTCAAACAGTACAGTGGGGTCGATTTTTCCGCCATCCGCACCGACGAAGAAGCCAAAAAGGCGGCCGACGAACACGAAGTAGCCTACGAAGAACGCCACAAACGCGGCGATATCATCAACCTGTTCTTTGAAAAATACTGTGAAGAGCAGATGATCCAGCCGACCTTTATCATGGATCACCCCATCGAAATTTCTCCTCTTACCAAGAAAAAGCCGGACGATCCTTCGCTGGTGGAACGGTTTGAGCTGTATATCTACGGCCGGGAAATGTGCAACGCCTATTCCGAACTCAACGATCCGATCGACCAGAGAGAACGCTTCCGTGCACAGGAAGAACTGCTGGCCGCCGGCGATGAAGAAGCCAATCACACCGATGAGGACTTCCTGAACGCCCTGGAAATCGGGATGCCGCCTACCGGAGGCATCGGCTACGGGATTGACCGTCTGGTTATGTTGCTGACCAATGCCCAGTCGATCCGGGATGTTTTGCTGTTCCCCACAATGAAAAACAACGATGTTCCGGGCGCGTCGCAGGCGTCGGCCTCTGCCGAAGCGCCGGAGGCTCCCAAGCCCGAACCCATTGATTTTTCCAAGGTGAAAATTGAACCGCTGTTTTCCGAAACGGTGGACTTTGAAACCTTCAGCAGGTCCGATTTCCGGGCGGTGAAGGTAAAAGACTGTGTTGCCGTAAAGAAATCCAAAAAACTGCTGCAGTTTACACTGGATGACGGAACCGGTACCGACCGCACCATTCTTTCCGGCATTCATGCCTTCTATGAACCGGAAGAACTCATCGGCAAAACCTGCATCGCCATTGTCAACCTGCCCCCCAGATCCATGATGGGCATTGACTCCTGCGGAATGCTGCTCAGCGCCATTCACGAAGAAGAAGGCGAAGAAAAGCTGCATCTGTTGATGGTAGACGACCGGATTCCGGCCGGAGCCAAGCTGTATTAAACCGACGCAGGATGCCCCGTTTTCCGAAAAGCAACCAACGGCCTTTCGTTGAATCAAAAATTTGAAAAGCGGCTGTTTTTCCTTTTTGAAGCAAAACAGGGCGCAGCCGGAAAATCACATCCTTCATGCATGAGTGGGCAATCCCGAACGGGATTGTCCACTTTTTCAAAATACGAAAAGGCCGCCCGGTATGGAACCGATTTCCGGTTTGCATGAACCCGTCCTCCCGATCGGGGAGGAAAAAACGGCATTTTGCCGGAGAGGAAAAAAACGGCATCCGCGCTTTTGGAAAAGGAGCTTTTTATTATAAGAAGAAAAGAAGGAGAAATCACCGACTCCCATCCGATTAAAACCATTCTGAAGGGGGCAAGATATCTGCATCTCGGGTTGTTTGACGAAGAATTTCCTTATGTGGTTCCGCTGCATTCCGGTTACTGCCGGGAAAACGGCCGCCTGATTTTTTATGCCCACTGTGCCAATCGGGGACACAAACGGGATTGCCTGCGAAAAAACAACCGGGTTTTTGTGGAAATTGATCGGGCATTGTCCTTGATTTCGGCCGATCCCCCCTGCGGCTACGGGGCGGAATAGGAATGCTTTATGGGCCGGGGAAGCGCCGCTATCGTGGAAAACTCTTCCGAAAAACCAAAAGCCCTTTCCCTGCTTATGGGGGAGCAAACCGGCCGGTTCTTTGAAATCAGCGAAAAGACGGCCGCCGGCGTAACCGTTCTTCGGTTTGATCCGGTTTCCTATACCGCCAAAGCCCGAATGCGCGAAAAACAGCCCGATTGATGCACCGGGCAGCCCTTTGGAAGGCGGAATCAAAACCCTTTTTCGCTCAAAGCAGCAAAAAACGAAAATTTTTCCGTTTTCCCATCAAAAAAAGTCCCGTTTCCCAATGATTTTCAAACTTTTCGAAAAAATTTTTTTGCATTCGACAAATTTCGCGCGACTTATCCCGACAAACTGTGCTATAACAGATACGCGGCAAAAAATCTTTCGCCAAAAAATAGGAGGAACGGAAAATGAGTCAACTTTTCAAAGAAATTGCCTACAACAACCAAACCAGCGAACGAGCCGTAAAACAGGACCTGCAACTGGCCATTGAACAGGCAAAAAAATCCGATAATCCGCAGGCCCGGGCTTTTTGGGAAGCGGCTGCGCCGGGCGGCAGCGAGCCGTCGCTCGAAAAGGTCATTGCCCTGCTTGCCGAGCGGGTGCGGGAGCGGATGAAAGAAAAAGCCGACGAAAACCTTTCGCAATCCCTTTGCGAAACGGAATCATCCCTCTGAAGTCCGAAGAAGCAGGCGTTTAAAAAGGCCTTTGGGGGGCGGCAGGGTTTGGGGATCCTGCCCGACGAACCCATTTAAACAGGGAAATCCCGAATCCGGTGGTATTGTATCAGCGGTTTGTACGCCCCATATTCTCTCCCTTTGTCAGCTGCACTGACATCCCTTTCAGAGGGAGCCGGGGACTTTTTTGAATTTTCCGGCCTGTACACGCCAAATCAAAAACGGGCAGAGAGAGGGGACGGAAGCGAAAGTTTTGACGAAGGAAGAGAAAAGGAAAAAGCCTTGATGCAACCGATTATTTTATTGCCATACCGGCCCCATTTCGCCCAAATTGCGGAGTGCTTTTTTTGCGGTTTGCGCTCTTCAAACGCTCTCCCTTTGTCAGCTGCGCTGACATCCCTTTCAGAGGGAGCCGGGGACTCTGCAAACTTTTGACTTGCACAAACAGGAGCAAACCCGGGCCTGTCGGCTCAAAGCGCCGCCCTGCGCCTTTCCCGGCCCCTTTTCCGGCACAACCGCGACAATTTTACCCAGATTTTACAAAACACCCCTACAGACTTTACAAGAGTACAGTAAGATGAGTATGTGTAAAAAAACGGTAAAGGATGTCGTATATGACCATTTTTGATGTTTTGACCCTCATCGGCGGGCTTTGCCTGTTCCTGTTCGGAATGCAGGTCATGGGAGATGGCCTGGAGCGGCGCGCCGGCGGAAGCCTGAAGGTGCTGCTCGGCAGGCTGACCGGCAGCAAATTCAAGGGCTTTTTAACCGGACTCGGTGTCACTTCGGTCATTCAGAGTTCCTCGGCCACCACCGTCATGGTGGTCGGGTTTGTCAACTCCAAGGTGATGACCTTAAAGCAGGCCATCGGGGTGATCATGGCAGCCAATATCGGAACCACCGTAACCGCCTGGATTCTGAGTTTGGGCGGAATCAGCGGGAACAGCCTGTTTTTAAAACTGCTGAAGCCCACCTCTTTTACCCCGGTTCTGGCTCTGATCGGCACCACTTTTCTGATGTTCTCCAAGTCTGAAAAAAAGCGGGATGTCGGAACGGTTCTGCTGGGCTTTGCCACCCTGATGTTCGGCATGGATACCATGTCGGGCGCGGTTTCGGGGCTGGCGGATATGCCCTCTTTCCGGCAATTGTTCCTGTTGTTTTCCAACCCGATTCTCGGGGTGCTGGTCGGCGGGCTTCTCACCGCCGTGATTCAATCCAGTTCCGCTTCGGTGGGCATTTTGCAGGCGCTTTCCGCTACCGGAGCCGTCACCTTTGCCTCGGCGATTCCGATCATCATGGGGCAGAATATCGGCACCTGCGTTACAGCGCTGCTTTCTTCTTTCGGCACCAACAAAAACGCCAAACGGGCGGCCGTGGTGCATCTTTCTTTTAATGTCATCGGAACGGTGGTTTGGCTGACGGTCTTTTCGGTCGTTTCCGCGCTGTTCCGCCCATCCCTGCTGCAGCAGCCGGCCACCTATGCCGGCATTGCCATGGCGCACTCGGTTTTCAATATTCTCTGCACCCTGCTGCTGTATCCGATGTCCTCGCTGCTTGAAAAACTGGCCTATAAAATTGTGCCGGAAGGCAAAGAAAAGGAACCCGAAAAAAGGGTGGAACTGGATGACCGTCTGCTTTTGACCCCGGCCGTTGCTCTGGCCGAAAGCGAACGGGTTGCCCTGAAAATGGGGGAACGCGCCGCGCAGGGGCTCAACGATAGCCTTTCGCTGCTGACCGATTATACGCCCGAAAGAGCGGCGGAGGTCCGGGCCGCCGAAAAGGATACCGATCGGTATGAAGATTTGCTTGGCACCTATTTGACCCGGCTTTCCCGGCGGCAGATTACCGCCGAGGACAGCACCGAAATTTCCAAATTGCTCAAAGCCATCGGGGATTTTGAGCGCATTGCCGATCACAGTGTCAATATTCTGGAATCGGCAGAGGAACTGCGGGAAAAGAAAACCGCCTTTTCTTTGGGTGCTGCGGAAGATCTTCGGGTGCTCTGCCGGGCATTGTCGGATATTTTAACCCTCACCCTCACGGCCTTCCGGGAAAACGATCCCGAGAAGGCGGCGGAGGTTGAGCCGCTGGAACAGGTGATTGACGGGCTGCGAACCGCCCTTCGGGACGGCCACATTGTGCGCCTGAAAAGCGGTGAATGCACGGTAGAAGCCGGGTTTATCTGGTCGGATCTGCTGACCAACATGGAACGCGCCGCCGATCACTGCTCCAACATTGCCGCCTGCATTATCGAAGCCGGCCATCAGGATATGGATCTGCACGCCTTTTTGCACGATTGCAAACGGGAAGAAGCCTTCCGGCAGCGGTACCATGCACTGAAAGAACGGTATTGTCTGCCCTCCCGGGTTCCGGTCGGGGAATAACTCTTTTTTCTTTGGCTTTTTCTTCCGCCCGAAACCGGAAATGGTTTCGGGCGGAAGTTTGTCTTTTCGTACCGCACGAATTTGGCGGTGACTTTTTTTCTATGAAAACGGATTATTTTACAAGCATTTCCGGTGAAAGTGTGATATACTGGCCCCAAAGGCACCCTTTAAAAAGAATTTTTTCCAAAGGAAGGTCGGGTTTGCATGATTGTCAAGCCGTATATCAAGGAATTCGAAAAATTCGGGTTCGGGATGTTTGTTCATTTCGGGGCTTACAGTGTTCTTTCCAAAGGCGAATGGGCCAAAGACCACTACGGAATTCCCTACGAAGAATATGACCGGTATGTTCGGGAATTCTGCCCGAAGGAAACCTGGGCAGAGGAACTGGTTGCCGCCGCCAAAAACGCCGGCTGCCGCTATATCACTCTGACCACCCGTCACCATGACGGATTTTCTCTGTATGACACCTGTGGGCTCAATGCCTATGACACCCTCCATACCTGCGGCCGGGATCTGGTACGGGAATTTGTTGCGGCCTGCCGAAACGGCGGCGTAATTCCCTTTTTCTATCATACCCTGCTGGATTGGCACGATGAGCGTTACCAAACGGATTTTCCGGCTTACCTTGCCTATTTGCGAAAAAGTGTGGAACTGCTGTGCCGCAATTACGGGAAAATCGGCGGTTTGTGGTTTGACGGCTGGTGGGATAAAAAGGATGCCGACTGGGAAGAGGACGCCCTGTACGCCACCATCCGCCGCTATCAGCCGGAGGCAATGATCATCAACAACACCGGCATGATCCATCGGGGAAAGACCGGGCATATCGAACTGGACAGTGTGACCTTTGAACGGGGCAAGCCGACCCCCATCAATAGGGCCGGCGCTCCCAAATATCTGGCCAGCGAAATGTGCGAAACCCTCAATTCCCACTGGGGATATGCCAAAATGGATCTGCATTATCAGTCGGTTGCCCAGATTATTGAAACGCTGTGCGACTGTCGGCGCTACGGTTCCAATCTGCTGCTGAATGTCGGCCCGAAGCCGGACGGTTCCCTGCGAACCATGGATTTGGCCCTGCTGGAAGCGGTGGGTCAATGGGTTTCGCTGTTCGGGGAAGCCATTCGCTCTCCCCGTCCCTATCTGACCGCTCTGGAGGGCCGCGAAAAGGATTTTGTTTTAAAAGACGGGAAGAATTACTATCTCTTTGCCTTTTCCCTCGGGATGGTCGGAAATCCGAATGTTGCCCTGCGTCATTCCATGGAGGACTCGGCCTGTGACCGGTTTTCCATCGGTTCCGATCGGATCGTTCGCGCCGTTTGGCTGGATACCGGGTCCAACGCCGCTTTTGAGCAGCAGGACGGCCGGGTAATCTTCCGCACCGAACCCTTTTCCTATGGAAACGATCTGGTGGTTCGGGTTGCGAAAATCGAATGCGAATAGCCCTTTTCGGCCGGCCCGAAGGGGATAAACCGTTTTTTGCAAAAAAACGGCGGAAATCGAAAATCTGCCCTTATGTGCCGACAAAAAGGCGGCGCTTTTGCCGCAAATCTCTCTTTTTGATTTATCATCAGAAAAACGCAACCGCCATGGCTTCCGGGCGGCTGCGTTTTTTTGTTTTTCTCCGGCAAAAAGGAAGGCTTTTCAACCCAAAATTTTCTTTCTTTGGCACAAGGGGTTTTTCTTTTTTCGGGCAGGCCGGGCCTTGCTGCGGGGCATTTTTTCAAAAAAGCGAGGAAAAGAAAAAAGCAACCGCAAAATGCAATTGCTTTTTTCTGGCGCGCTGTAAGGGATTCGAACCCCTGACCTTCTGGTCCGTAGCCAGACGCTCTATCCAGCTGAGCTAACAGCGCAAATTTCGGCTACCGGTATATCATACCACACCCCTTTTCAAAAATCAAGAGGAAATTTTTCTTTTTTGAAAATTCCGGCGATCCTTTTCCCTATCTATATTATTATATTAAATAATATATTCTATAGCAGTTGAAAAACGGGAAAAAGTTTGCTATAATAGAATCGGATTATTCCGCCGGGAACCCCGGCGTTTTTCCGGAATTTTGCAAAAGCAAAACAGGAATTTTTATCAGGGAGAGAGGGAACGCTATGCAAATTGAATCCGCTTCGGATTTATGGAGCGTTGTTTGTGAGGAAATTAAAAAAACGGTCAACGAAATCGCGTTTAATGTCTGGCTGAAAGATCTGAAGCCGGTGGAGGTCCGCTCCGGGGAACTGGTTCTGAGCATTTATTCCGATTACAAAAAACAAATTGT
>CAKSNI010000013.1 GCA_934476025.1 uncultured Eubacteriales bacterium
CTCTTGGGTATACCATGGTTTACGGAATTGCCAAAATGCTGAACTTTGCCCATGGAGATATTATCATGGTCGGCGGGTATACCATTTTTGTGGTTTTAAATCTGGTTGGGCAGCCGCTGGTTGCTATCGCGGCAGCGATTGTTTTTTGTCTGCTGCTCGGGATTACCATTGAAAAACTGGCTTATAAACCGCTGCGGGGGGCTTCACCGCTGGCCGTCTTGATTACGGCGATCGGGGTCAGCTACCTTTTGCAGAGCCTGGCTCAGATTATTTTCGGTTCCGCTCCGAAAATGGTTATGATTTTCGAGCTCGGCACGGTGACGGTTGCCGGGCTGAAGATTCAGATTGCCACCCTGCTTACCCTGGCCTGCACGATTGTGGTCATGATTGCGCTCAGTCTGTTTGTCAAATGCACCAAAATGGGGCGTGCCATGGTTGCCACTTCGGAGGACCGTGATGCAACTCAGCTGATGGGCATCAATGTGAATAAGGTCATCACCGTGACCTTTGCCATCGGTTCGGCCCTGGCTGGTGTTGCCGGATTCTTTTATTTGCTGAAATCTCCCAGCCTTTCCAACACCTTCGGCTCCATGCCCGGAATCAAAGCCTTTACGGCGGCGGTTATCGGGGGGATCGGTTCGATCCCCGGAGCGATGCTCGGCGGAATTTTGCTCGGCATCGTGGAATGCTTCTCTTACAGTGTTCCGGCCATTGCCTCTTATACCGATGCCATTGAATTTTTGATCCTGATTGTCATTCTGCTCGTGAAACCGACCGGAATCCTCGGGAAAGTACGGAAGGAGAAAGTGTAATGCAAATGAGTAAGCTTTTGAAATCCGTCAAATGGAAACACTACATCAATTATATTGTCATTGCCATCATCGGCGTCTTTTTAACCGTTCAGACCATGACATCCGGGTTGGAAAAATCCACCGTTTACCTGGTTGAAAAAATCACCATTGCCGTGATTTTGGCGGTTTCGCTGAACCTGGTGGTCGGCTTTTTGGGAGAACTTTCCCTCGGTCATGCCGGATTTATGTGCGTGGGCGCTTATCTCGGCGGGAAATGCTCGGCTATGCTCAAAGACGCGTTGGGTGTCGGCCCGCTGAACCTGATTATCTCTCTGTTGGTCGGCGGCGCTATCGCGGCCCTGTGCGGTCTGGTTATCGGCCTTCCGGCTTTGCGGCTGAAGGGCGACTATCTGGCCATCGTTACCCTCGGCTTCGGGGAAATCGTGAAGTCGATTTTCCAGAATACCAGCACCGAAACCTTTGGCGGCGCTCTGGGGCTGGATACCCCCCGGTACGATAAAGAACACCTGTTTATCTTTGCTTTTGTACTGGTTCTCATTACCCTGGCGGTCATTCAGAACCTGATGCGTTCCAAACACGGGCGGGCTATTACCTCGATCCGTGATAACGAAATCGCTGCCCGGGCCACCGGCATCAATGTAACCCGCTATAAACTGATGGCGTTTATGGTTTCGGCTTTCTTTGCCGGAATCGCCGGGGTTCTGTACAGCTTTTCCAACTATAAAATTCAGAGTTCGAAATTCGGTTACAACTATTCCATTGAAATCCTGGTTATGGTGGTTCTCGGCGGAATCGGTTCCATCAACGGTTCCATCATTGCCGCTACCCTGATCACCATCATCAATACCAAACTGGCGACCCTGCTGACCGGCAACCTGGCGGTATTGCAGAACCTGTTCTATGCGCTGATTTTGATTCTGATTGTTATTTACGGAAACGCTCCGGCCCTCAAAGGGTTCCGGGAAAAACACGATATCCGTAAAAAACTGGATCATCGTTCCCGCAAAACCAACCCGGCGGTTATTCGGGATGATACGGTAAAATGGGCACAAATCCCGACCAAAATCCCGATGAATGAAATCTTTACGGCGGATGTCACCTCGCCGGAAAGCACCCTTAATCCCGATAAGAAATCGGACGAACCGGAGAAGGAGGACGAGAATCATGGCTGATTATGTTTTGGAAACCGTCGATCTCGGAATTTCCTTCGGCGGGCTGAAAGCGGTACAGAATGTCAATCTGCAAATCAAGAAGAACGAGATTTACGGATTGGTCGGTCCGAACGGCGCCGGTAAAACCACCGTCTTTAATATGCTGACCGGGGTTTATCTTCCCACAACCGGAACCTTTTTGCTGGACGGGGAGGATCTTCGCGGAAAATCTCAGGAAAAAATCAATCATAAGGGAATCGCCCGTACATTCCAGAATATCCGTCTGTTCAATAACATGAGCGTGATTCGGAATGTTATGGTCGGGCTGTCCAACCGTCCGGAATATCATTGCGGTTTTCTGACTTCGGTTCTGCGTCTGCCCCGTCATTTCAAGGTGGAAAAGGCCATGCGGGCAAAGGCTAAAGAAATTCTGCGGATTTTTGATCTCGAAGAGGAACGCAACAATCTTTCCTGCAATCTTCCTTACGGGAAACAGCGGAAATTGGAAATTGCCCGTGCGCTTGCCACCAATCCGAAGCTGCTGCTGTTGGATGAACCGGCGGCCGGCATGAACCCCAATGAAACCGCCGACTTGATGGAAACCATCCGTTTGATCCGGGACAAATTCGATATGACGATTCTGTTGATTGAACACGATATGAAATTCGTTTCCGGGCTTTGTGACCGGGTAACGGTTCTGAACTTCGGAACGGTTCTGGCACAGGGCGAAACCAAGGCGGCTCTGAGTGATCCGGAAGTCATCAAGGCCTACATTGGAGGGTAAGAAATGGCACTGCTTGAAGTTAAAGATCTGAAAGTTTATTATGGCGTTATCCAGGCTTTGAAGGGAATCAGCTTTGAAGTTCATGAAGGAGAAATCGTCACACTGATCGGTGCCAACGGTGCCGGAAAAACCACTACCATGCATAGCGTTATCGGGCTGCTTCCTCCCCGGGAAGGCCATGTTCTGTATAACGGGCAGGATATTACCCGGTTGCCGTGTCATAAAATCGTGAATCTCGGAATGTCACAGGTCCCCGAGGGACGCCATGTTTTTCAGGAACTGACGGTTTATGACAACCTGCTGATGGGTGCTTTCGGCCAAAAGGATAAAAAGGTCATCAAAGAGGATATCGAAAAGATTTATGTCCGTTTCCCCCGGTTGGGCGAACGCAAAAACCAGGTAGCCGGAACCCTCTCCGGCGGCGAACAGCAGATGCTCGCCATGGGCCGCGCTATGATGAGCCACCCGCGTCTTTTGATGTTGGATGAACCGTCGATGGGTCTTTCTCCGCTGCTGGTGGACGAAGTGTTCGAAATTATCAAGGAGTATAACCGGGAAGGCACCACCATTTTGCTGGTGGAACAGAACGCCGGAAAATCCCTGGCCATCTCCGATCGTGCTTATGTACTTGAAAACGGACGCATTGTTCTGACGGGCACCGGCGAGGAATTGATGCAAAGTGAAGAGGTTCGCAAAGCCTACCTCGGCGGATGAGAACCCTTGCTATTCAACACGCTCCCCTACGGGAATGCCGTTCGCTCGAAAATCAGAGATTTTCGAGCAGCTCTCTATCCCCGCCAATACCACCCCAGCGTCCTTGAAAAACCGCTTATTCAGCGGTTTTTCGCTTACAAGGTGTTTTTTTGCCGCACCGGTCAGCAAAAAAACGAAAAAAGCGGCGTTACCGCCGCAAAAACAGAATTTAGGGTTGATCGACAGACTGAACAGGAACCGAATTTTCGGTTCCTGTTTTTGTTTCGCGTGATTGACAAAGAATTCAAAATCCACTATAATAAACGAAAAGAATCCGAAGTTTTTTCGAAAAGGAAAAATTTTTAAATTTTTTTCTCTTTTTTAAAACCTTTTTCCGTTTTGCCGCGTCTTAGCTTATGAAAGGGGCCAAAGCGGGAAGGAAAGCGGCCAAACATTTTGGTCGCGAAAGGCACAACCGATCACCCGTTTTGCGGCATACCCTTTCCAAAAACCGGTAAAAGGCCGGCGCAGAAAGGAACGGGCAGCAGGATGGAGCCTTTTGCGAAAGCGATCAAAGAAGCCTTGGCAGAAAGTTTCAGACAATCTGCCTGCGGCAAGCGGGCGGCCCGCCGGCTGCTGCAAAAAATTTTGCTTGCGCTGCGAAAAAAACGGCGCCGGCAAAATCGCGGAAAATAAGAATGGACCAGGGGAATTCGGTGTGCAAATTCCATTTTGCGTCAACCGAAACGGCAACCTTTTTGGGGGGAAAGAGGAGGAAACGCATGGTGAATATTATGCTGATCAATCAGGCAATGAGCGGCGATGAGGACGCCATCAGCCAGATTTATTACGAAACCTATCAAAAGGTTTACGGAATTGCCGTTCGGATGACCGGAAAACCCGAGGACGCTCAGGATATTTTGCAGGAATCCTATCTGACGGCCTTTTCCCGGCTTGGGGAATTGCAGAACGCCAACCGGTTTGAGGCCTGGCTTTGCCAGATTGTTGCCAACCGTTGCCGGGACTTTATCCGAAGGAAAAAGCCGCTGATGTTTTCGGATCTTTCCGAAGAACAGCGGGAACAGCTGGAAAATCTGCCGGATGAAAACGAAGTCTATTCTCCGCAGGATTCGTTGGATGTCAGCGAACAAAAACGGTGGATAAACGAAATATTGGACGGCCTGCCGGAGGATCAGCGGCTGTGCGTGCTGATGTATTACGGTGCCGATCTGAAAATCCGGGAGATTGCCGAAGCGCTGCTGGTGAGCGAAAACACCGTGAAAAGCCGTTTAAGCTATGCCAAAAAGAAAATCTGCGCACAGGCAAAGGAAAGCGAAAAATCGGGGCTGGTGCTTCCGGCAGCGGTTTTCCCGTTCCTGCGGTATGTCCTTGGAAAAACGGAAACCCGGGTACCGTCCTGTTCCCCGCTTCTCCAACAGATTCAAACCGTCCCTGCACCGGGGGGAGCCGCGGCGAACGGATCGCCTCTTTCTTCCGCCGGGCCGGCGGACAGCGGATCAGCATCGGCCGGGAATCTTTCGCCCGCAGTGCCTGAAGCAACTTCGCAATCCGTTGTGAATGCCGGGGCGCAAAATGCCGCGGCAGCAACACAACAGAGTCCCCCCGGGGGATTCCTGTCAGCGGCACAGCAGGCAGTTCCCGGTGCGGCTCAGGCCGTCGGGGCGGCCGAACCGGCCACTTCGATGGTGGGGGCAGTCGGAAAGGCTGCGGCGGCCGGCGTCAAAAAAGCCGGGAAACACCTGGCTCTTAAAATCGTAGCCTTCATTTTGGCGGTTTCGGTGGCTTCCACCGCGGCGGTTGCTGTTTTCAAACCCGAATGGCTTTATCCGGTGGATTTTCTGGGCCTTATGACACCCGGCCCGGTACAAACACTGGAAAAACTGGAAGAAGCCTTTGGGGAATATGACACCGCGGCCATTCTGGAATGTTGTGAACCGCAGGTGCAGGCTTACTGCAAAGCCAACGGAGAATTTGCCAATATCGCCAGTTCCGCACTACTTGGTTTTTCGGCGGATTACGGCGTTTTGTCTTCATTTTTACTGGCGGCAACCGGGTTGCAGGTGCATTTTGATGTGCTTTCCTGCGATATAAGCGGGGACACCGCCACCCTGCAGACCAATGTGACCGTTACCCTCCACGGAAGCAAGGAAACCGAAGAATGCACCATCGGAATGGTGAAAATCGGCAAAAAGTGGTATATTTCGGCCGAAACGCTCGGAATTGATCCGCAGGATCTGAGCAGCGGTCTATTCGGCTGAAAAAAACAGTATGGTATGACAGATAACGGAACCAATGGTTCCGGGGCCGGGAAAACTTCCTTGACCGAAAGTTTTCCATCCGGCGGAAATGATAAAAAACCACCGGTTTTCCGGGGGAAATAATAGGAGGAAATTCTATGTTCTGTGAAAAATGCGGAAATCAACTTCCGGAGGGAGCAACCTTCTGCAGCCAATGCGGCGCAAGGGTTGCAACCGAAAACACCCAGACGGCCCAATCGGTTCCGGAAGCTCCGGTTGTTCCGGCAGCACCGGCACCGGCAGCAGCGCCGGCAGCGGCACCGGCTCAAAATCCAATGATTGCCCGGATGCTTTCGTCCCTTCGCTCCTTCTTTTCAA
Organism: uncultured Eubacteriales bacterium; assembly: GCA_934476025.1. Taxonomy (GTDB): domain Bacteria; phylum Bacillota; class Clostridia; order Oscillospirales; family Acutalibacteraceae; genus SIG607. Next base: position 6,077 of record CAKSNI010000013.1, read on the forward strand.
CGGGGGTAACCCGGGAACTGAAGGATACGGCCCAGAGTCAGACGCATGAATGGGCCATTTTCCTGGCGGCCTATCTGATCGGGTTTGCCCTGATGGTTCCGGTCAATCTCAAAGAAGCGGCCTCGAAAATTTCGATGGTCGGTTCCTATGCGGCTTCGGCTATTCCGTTCGGATCCTTCTTCGGGCTCAGCCTGTTGGTGGCGGTGATTGCCAATGCGGCTCTGGTGTTTGGCACCTATTTCCAGATCCGGGTACTGCATCGCCGCAATGTGTCGCTGATTTCCGTGCTGAACACGGTGGAATATGCCTCTCTGCCGGTGATTTTTGCCTTTTTCGCCAATCTGCTGTTGGGCCTCATTTGGACCCCGCTGACCACCGTTGTTCTGCTGACGGCGGTTTTGATGCAGGTGATTCTTCTGTATGTCGGTCTGCAAAAACTGGCAAAGTTGGAAAAGTCGCCGTTTTACGGTTTTTCTCTGGTGCTGTTGGTGCAGATTTCCATCATTCTCGGGCTGGCTTTTGTTTGTTATAAAGCCGGTTTCCAGGCGGTGGTGTCGGATCTGGTCAGCAGTTCGATGAAGAGTCTTGGCGGCATGCTCGGTGGAAAGTCCGGGTTGTTCTGAATGGAAAAGAATTGCGGAGGTAGTGGGATGAAACTGAAACAAAAAGCGGCGATTGTGCTGTCGGTTTTGCTGGTGCTGGTATGCCTGGCCGGCTGCGGCGGCGTGGTCGATACCAAAATGACGGTGGATGATGCCTTTCGTGGGGAACGGGTCATCAGTGTCACCGTTTCCAATGACGATCTGGAAAAAGTTACCGGTGGATTTGAAGGACTGAATCGGGTGGCGACGGAATCCCTGCCGTCACAAATGACCTATTTGGGCGCGACAACCGCCGACGGGTGCGTGCTGACCTTTACGGTTTCCTTCACCGACAAAAAGGATTACATCCAAAAGGTAACGCAACTCTTGAAAGCCGGCGATGAAAAAGCCGAAGCCCCCGGTGTGGCGTTTGAAAACGCCGACACGGTTTTCAAAAAGGGACTTTTGGTTCGGGAAGACTTTAATTCGGTTGATTTGCTGAAATGGTACCAGAATGCGCTGAGCAAAGCGAATATTATTACTTCCTCCAGCGGCAATTGGTATGAATACGGCAAAAACGAACTCGTTTTGAACGGCAAAAGCTATGATGCTTCCAGCGGAGATTTCCGGATTAGTGAGCAGGAAGCCTACCCGCTGAACGATTGCGGCATTCATACCACCATGAATCCGGACGGCTCTTTTGAAAGAACCATCACCTTTTCGGCCAACGAAGATACCGTGAAAAATCTTGCCGAAAAGCGAAACACGGTACTGAAAGATTATTTGGCGGCTTTGGCTCCGCAGGACTGTGAGTTCACGGCGGACGACGGAAACCGCTGGAAGAACTATACCTTCCGTTTTTCCGCCGAAAATGCGGATGAAATGATAGCCAAAACCAACGCTATTCTGCAAAGTGACGGAAACACCTTCAGCGTAACCGCCACACCGATTGATTCGGAACCGGGAATGGCGGAACTGAAAATCAGCGAAAGCAATGATGCTTCGTATTATCTGTCTGCCACCAACGGGGTTGACAGTCAGGTTACGCTATATCCGAACACCCACGCGGTGAACAAGGACGGCACCGCCGAGGGACGGACGGCGGATTCTTTCTCCGAGAGTAACGAAAAACCCGGTGCGGTTTATGAAAACACCTTCCGTTGGCAGATTTGTTTCGGCAAGGTTGAAATCGAACTCATTCCCTCCGGTGTAAAAAAAGCCAAAGTGGTGCTTCGTTTTGAAAACGCCAGCGGAATGGATGAAGCGCTTCAGGCTTCGGCTGTGGAACGGATTCGTCAGAACCTGCCCGAAGGGGTTCGCTTCAAGAAAACCGGAGACGGCTGCACCTTAACGGCATCCGGAACACTGGAACAGCTCAACCGGTCCCTCTCGGCGCTCGGATCCGATTCGCAGTCTTTCAGGATCCAACAACATAAAATGGAAATTCCTTCCCATTTCCGCAGCGGAATTGTCAGCTCGGCTACCTATAATTTCGATAAATTGATCGGGGATCAGGAACTGATCTTCAAGGGGAAGAACGGGTTGTTCCATCGGGTAACGGCGGCCGGTAATGTGTATTATGACAAAGACGGAGCCATGAAGGTGGGTCCCCACGGAGGCATCAATGTTTATACCCAGAGCATTTCCGTGGGCGGCATTCTTCTTGCCGCGGTTGCCGTGCTTCTGTTGGCAGCCGGCATTGTGGGAATTTTAATGAGCTATCGTGAATTTTTCCGGGAGGCGTCTGCCGCCGCACAGCGTAAAAAAGCTGCGGCTGCCGCAACGGCCGCAGCGGTACAAGCGGCGGCTCCGGCAGCCCAACCGGTCGCCCCGGCCGTTTCACAGGGACAACCGGCCCCGGCAGCCAATCCGGCCCCGGCAGCTCCGGAAGCCCCGGCTGACAAGGAAGCCCCGGCCGCTCCGGTTCAGCAGGCCGAAAACGAGACTCGGGAAGAGGAGGATTTACTGTAATGAAAAAAACGGTTCTTTTTATCGTTTCCTGCGCAGCGGTGCTGGTTTCCCTGATTCTGGGAATTGTGCTGGCGGTTCCCTCAATGAATGCCAGACAAAAAGCGGTTGCCCGTTATGTGGCGGCTGTAAACAGCGGAAAAGCCGCAAAATTGAATGCCGTTTCCAATGTGAGTAATTTTTCCGCCTTTTTCGGAGATGGTACCTCCTTCACCGACAGTAAAGAAGGCGATCCGCGCCTTTCTCTGCTGCGGCAAAGCGGGATTGACTGTCCCCCGGCGCTTTTGGAAAGTTCCGGCGATGAGGATGTCGAAACGTCCGACAAGTCTAAGGCGACCCTTTTGAAGGTAAAGATCATCGGTTTTGAACCGACGGATGGCCAAGACGGGGGATTGATGCAGTTGTCCGGCTCGGTAACCGCTTTGATTCGGGTGGAATACCGAGATGTGAATGGCAAAAAACAGACCTACGATTCCGCAAATGTCTTTACGGTTACCAAGAGCGGTTCCAAATGGGGCGTTTTGTCGGTTTCCTGAAAAACCGTCGTAAATGACCGGGAAATCTGAAATCAATACGCAGCCCCCTGCTTTCGTGTGTTTGCGAAGGCAGGGGGCTTTTTGTGACAGTTTGACCGAATGATTATCCGGCAGAAAGTTTTACAGGGAGAACAGACCGACGGCTGCCATTGCGCCAACCGCAACACCCAGGCTGATTTTTTGAATGGGCGTGAGTTTTTCCTTGAAAAGAAAGGAGGAGGCGACGGCGGTGCAAATGATAATTCCCCCATTGAGCAAAGGAAAGAAAATCACGCTCGGCAGTTTCCCGGCAAGATAGGTATTGTTGACATTCTGAAAAGCCATGGCGCCCCCGAGAATAAAGCAGCGGCACCAAAAACTTTTTGAAAGGTCGGTTGTTTCGGATTTTTGCGCGCTTCTTCTGAACAGAAAAAACGAAACGACAGCCGACAGAAGAAAATCGATCAGAAGCATCAACGGCAATTCGGTGCGATATTCGGATTTTTGATAGTACTTTTGCAAAAAGCCTACCAAACCCGCACAGGCGAATGCGGTGAATGCAAACAGAAACCAGCGAAGCGAAAACAGTGATTTTCCGGCCTTTTGACTCATACTCAACCAAATGGCCGCGACCAAAACCAAAACGGCAATGATCTGGCCGGCCGCAACCGGTTCATGAAAAAATAAGATGCCCAGCAGGGTGGAGGGAACAAAACCGCAGGAAAACATCAGGGAACTGAAGGCAACACTGCCGAGAACCATGGCGTTCATTAGGGCAATCTGCGATAAAAGGGAAAAAACGGCATAGAGGGCGGCGAAACAAACCGTAAACCGTGAGGGAACCCTCATCTGTCCGGAAAGCAGGGTGTATAAAAACAGGAAAACCGCTGCCGACGCCATGGTGACGGTATTGACGAAATGAACCTGTCGCTGACTCTTCGAACCAAGAGAGCGTGAAAGGCCGTTTTTTACCGTTCCGACGGCCACCGACAGGAAAGATAAAAGCCACAACATCCCATCAGTCCTTTTTGAAAATTTGCCAGCTGTGCGCCGGAATTCGGGTGTTCTGACAGAGCAGCGGTGAATCGGTCGGGTTGGCGGCCACTACGGTTCCGTCCTGATAGGTGACCCAAAGCAGACCCTCTTCCGAGGCGGAATAGGAATGCCAGAATACGGTTTGCTTTTCGGCAATGGGACGGAAACGGTCACAGGTTTCCCGAATGACTCTGACGCTGGCTTCAAGTTCTTCCTGATTATCACAGGTCAGATCGGTTTCTCCCATCCAGTTTACGGCACCGGTACAAAACCGGGAGTAATAATAGAAGGTCGGCCTTCCGCCGAGAAGAGCGGCAAACACACCGGCATTCGGCTCCTTGATGGCGTGGTTGACGGTAACACTGCTGGGATTATAGAGAAAAATACCGTGATAAATCAGTTCGGTTAAAGGAATATACCGATCGGCCATGCGAATCGGGCGTTCCTGCGGATCTTTAAAGGTATTGTAAAGGGAAAAGTCGAGTTCTCCGTCGCAAAAATCCATGCATCCTTCCGAAGAAAAACCGCCGAATTCTTTCGCCGCCGTTTTCATGATGGATCTCATGCAGTCGATGGCGTCCGGGGTATTACAAGGATGCCGGGAGTCAAAGCAGATGTCCGGATCGGTGATAGAAAGAACATCGGTATAAACATTTCCGGAAAAACCGAGATCGGCAATTTTCGGGTAGTCGGCGACGGCGTGCCGTTTTTGACAAATCGGACAGGCCCGATAGGCTGCCCCGCCGCCCCATTTTCCGATCTGAACGCTGGAACCGTCCCGGGTGCGTGCCAGTTCCAATTCCGAAAAACAGTCGGCAATTTCGTAGTGATCCAGAAAGTTGTTGTGACAGGTGATCATATAGCCGGCCTGTTTGGCACATTCAATGGTTTTTCTCAATTCGGTTTCTCCGCCCAACGCCGGCTCAACCGGAAAAATCTGCGGCCATCGGCCGTCATGGCCCATTCGATTCCAGCCTACGAGCGAAATTTCCGCCCCTTCGATTTTCTGCCGTTTCATTTCCCGGATGATTTCCCGTACCCGTCGGAAGGTGCAGGCAACATGAAGATCCGGTTCATTTTCAACAGTTTGGTGCAGCACTGTGGGCGGAACCGGTTTCCAGGCCATTCGGATTCGGATGAGCGGATAGCGGTGGATATAGTCCAGTTCTTTTCGCTTGCGGCACTTTTCGGATAACGGACGGATCCGTCCGGTTTTCAGGCGAAATTCCCGAACAGCATTGGCGATGGCGCTTTCATCGGCACAAACCGGCAATTCGAGAACCGTCAGCCGCAGGGGATCTTTCCGCGGCTCCGCGGTGCAGAAGAGGAGCCCGATGGAATAGGAACCGTTTTGGCAGGAGGCGGTAACTTTGAAACGATAGGTTCGGTCAATCAGAACCACAAAGGTTTTGCCACGGACCTTTGCGGCAAAAAGCGAAAGATAAGTTTCTCCCAGGGAAACGGTGTCATCCTCTTTTTGCCGAAAAGAAATCAGGGGGCTGGCGGGGGTGCTCCGGTTGCCCGGCAGCAGATAAAAACCTTCCTCACCGCTTTGGGCATCCAGTTCCGGGAAATATACCGCCAGTTCTTCTTTTTCTGTCGGGAAATCGGCTTTGAGCCCGTAAACGGTCCTGTTTTCTTCGCTTTCCAACACCTCAAAAAAAAGGGGGCGTTCGTTTTTGTCAATTGCGTAAATCTGCATCCAATCAGCCTTTCCGTTTTTTTGTTGATTTTAGCATATCAGCATGCTAAAATGTAGGTAAAATAGAAAGAAAAAAGTTTAAAAAACATACTATTGGAGGAACTTATGCAGATCAGCGAGATAAACCCCTTTCTGCGGGATGCGGAAATGCAGCTCTCCATTCTGGAGGGAAAATCGTATCGGGCGGCCTATGATTATCGCATTTTTTATGTTCTCGGCGGAAATGCCAGAATCCTGTTTCAAGGCGAAAGCTATGTGGTTTCGGGCGGAGATCTGGTCTTTTTTCGACCCGGTGTACCCTATACCTGGGCCGGAAAATGCAGGGGCATTGTTCTGAATTTTGACTTGACCCAAAAT
>CAKSNI010000014.1 GCA_934476025.1 uncultured Eubacteriales bacterium
TGGAAATTTTTGAAAATTTCCGCCACAAAATAACCGGAAAATAAGTTTTTCAAAAAAAGTTCTTGCTTTTTTGCCGGAACCGTGGTATATTGGTTCTGTTAATGATTCAGTGAAAGAGGTGAAAGACACATGAAAGAGGGAATTCATCCACAGTACGACAAGGTTGTAATCCGTTGCGCGTGTGGTGCAGAATTTGAGACCCGCTCCACGAAACAGGATATCCATTTGGATATTTGTTCGAAGTGTCATCCGTTCTTCACCGGCAAGCAGAAACTGGTTGATACCGGCGGTCGTGTAGACAAATTCAGAAAGCGTTACGGAATGTAATGGCAACAAAAATCGCAACCGCATCGGTTGCGATTTTATTTTTGCTTTGGGGAAGAATATGGAAACAAAAATAGTAGCGGAATACAAAACCGTCCGGGGGGTTTCCGGGGGGGAATATGAAGAAAAACGGTCCCGTTTTCTGGCAGTGATGATTCCGGTCGCTTCGGTGCAGGAGGTGTCCGAACAGGTTGCTGCCGTTCAAAAGGAACATTTTTCGGCCAAACACCATTGTTTTGCCTATCGTCTGCTTGACGGGCAGACCCGGCAGGCCGATGACGGGGAGCCGCACGGAACCGGCGGAAAACCGATTCTGGATCTTCTTTGCGGGGAAGATCTGTACAATGTTTTAGTGATTGTGACCCGCTATTTCGGCGGTGTTTTGCTCGGTACCGGTGGGCTTTCCCGTGCGTACGGTGCGGCCGCCCGTGCGGCCTGGGAAGCGGCCGAACCGGTTATCATGGAATACCGTGCCGGCTTTACTATGACCCTTCCGTATGCCGGCTATGAAAAAATGCAGGCAATGCTGTATCGGGCCGGGGCTGTCGTTGAAAGCGCCGAATATACCGATTCCGTTTGTCTTCGCTGTTCCGTTCCGGTCGAATCGGCCGCCTCATTTGCCTTGACGGTGAAGGATTTCTCTGCCGGAACCATCGTTCCGAAATCTACCGGGTTTTTTTACAGCCAAAAAAAGAGATCGGTCGAAAATTTGCGTATATTATAATCAGAAAGAAAAAATGGGGGGATTTGCGTGGAAAATATTCGGGAACGAACCGAGAAAACAGAACACCTGGTTCTCTGCCCCAGGGCGTCTTTCAGCGACCGGTCGCTTGGCCGTAACCACCCGGAAGAACCCTGCCCGATTCGCACGGCCTATCAGCGTGACCGGGACCGGATCATTCATTGCAAGGCATTTCGCCGCCTAAAACATAAAACCCAGGTTTTTCTTTCGCCGGAATCCGATCATTACCGCACCCGTCTGACCCATACTCTGGAGGTTGCGCAGATCGCCCGAACGGTTTCCCGGGCACTGCGGTTGAATGAAGATTTAACCGAAGCCATTGCTCTCGGGCATGATTTGGGGCACACCCCCTTCGGCCATGCCGGGGAACGGGCGCTGGCCCAGCTGGCTCCTTTCGGTTTTACCCATTATGAACAAAGCGTCCGGGTTTGTGAAAAACTGGAGCGCGCCGGTCGGGGGCTGAATCTTTCCAAAGAGGTTCTCAACGGAATTCTTTGCCATACCAAAGGGGAACAGGCCTTTACACTGGAGGGGCGGGTGGTTCGCCTTTGTGATCGAATCGCCTATATCAACCACGATATTGACGATGCTGTTCGCGGAAAAATTATCCGGGAGGAGGATATTCCTTCCGAAATCACGAACTATCTGGGTCACAGCAAAAGCGAAAGAATCAATACCATGGTGGTTTCGCTGATTGAAAACAGTGGCGACGATATAACCATGGATCCGAAAACTTTTTCTTATTTTGAACAGCTTCACCGCTTTTTATTTGATGCTGTCTATTTGAATCCGGCGGCCAAGGCTGAGGAAACCAAGGTTTACGGATTGACACAGGCACTGTATCGGCATTATTTATCCTGCCCGGAAGATCTTCCGGAGGAATATGCCCGAATCTGTCGGGAAGAATCGACCGAACGGGCGGTCACCGACTATATTGCCGGCATGACCGATCATTTTGCGGTGGTAACTTTTCAGCGGATTTATGTTCCGAAATCCTGGAGTTTATAAAGGAAATTTATTGTGACAGAAAGGAGAAAGCCATGGCCATTCCCCAAGAGGTTATTGCGGAAATTAAAGCAAAAAATGAAATTGAATCGGTTATTTCTCCTTATGTCAATCTTCGTCGGGCCGGTCGGAATTTGGTGGGGTTATGCCCGTTTCATAACGAAAAAACGCCTTCCTTTACCGTTTATCCCGAAAACGGTTCCTTCTACTGTTTTGGTTGCGGAGTCGGAGGGGATTGCATCACCTTTACCGGGCTGATCAACAATCTTGATTATATTGAATCGATCAAGCTGCTGGCCGAGCGCAGCGGCGTGCAGATTCCCGAAAGCGGCTATGACCGTTCGGTGGAAATCCTGCGCCGCCGGATTTTGGAAATCAACCGGGAAACCGCCCGTTTTTATCACGCCTTTCTGCTTTCACCGGGCGGAAAATGGGCAATGGACTATCTGACCGGAAGGGGGCTGACCCTTCAGACCGTCCGCCACTTCGGCATCGGTTGTGCGCCGGAAGGATGGGATGCTTTGTTTTCCCATCTTCGCTCCAAAGGATATACGCAGGATGAGATGCTGCAGGCCGATGTCATTGCCAAAAGCCAGCGGGGATCGTTTTATGACCGTTTCCGCAATCGGGTGATGTTTCCGGTGATTGATTTGCGAGGCAATGTGATTGCTTTCAGCGGCCGGATGCGCCCGGGCGATGAAAAAGCCCGGGGAAAATATGTCAATTCATCCGAAACACTGGTGTACAAAAAGGGGCAAAACCTTTTCGGCATCAATTTTGCGAAGAATTACTGCGCGGATCGGGCAATTCTGGTAGAGGGAAATATGGACTGTATTTCGCTCCATCAGGCCGGGTTTCAAAATACCGTGGCCCTGTTCGGAACGGCTTTTACCCCGGCTCAGGCCAAACTGCTCAGCCGATATACCAAGGAAATTGTCATAGCGCTCGACAGCGATTCGGCCGGTCAAAAGGCGGTGCTTCGCGCGTTGGAAACCCTAAAAGATACCGGGGTTCCGATCCGGATTCTGGCGGTACCGGAGGGAAAAGATCCGGATGAATACATTCGTTCCCATTCGGCGGATAAATTCCGGGCGTTGCTGGACGGAGCGGTAACCGATATCCAATATCGGCTTCAAGATGCCCAAAGGGGGCTGGATCTGTCGTCGGACAAGGGGAGGCTGTCCTTTTTACAAAAAGCGGCAGCGCTTTTGGCCGAAAGTGATGACGCAATGTCGGTGGATTATTACGAAGGGCGCCTCAGTGATGAATACGGGGTCAGCAAAACCGCGTTGTCCGAAAAGGTCCGGCAGCTGAAGCGCCATCGGATTCGGCAAAAGCAACGGGAGGAAATCCGGGAAGTGATTCAGCCGAAGGTCAATCGTGCAGCGGTCAATCCGGAAAAGTATACCAACAAACGGGCGGCGGCAGCGGAAGAAACCATTCTTTCGGTTTTGCTCAGCCATCCGAATCTATATGATTCCGTGCGAGAAAAACTCACCCCGCAGGATTTTATTACTCAATTGAACAGTCGTTTGTTCCGGCTGATGAAAGAGCAATTGGAACAGGGGAAATGCGTGGAGCTTTCAACATTCGGCGATGTGTTATCGCCTGCGGAAATGGGATATGCCGTTTCCCTTCAGAACGGAGTGAAAGCCCAACAGAATCCGAGAACTCTTTTGCGGGACAGTACGGAGGTTCTCAAACAATGCGGCCTTTTAAAACGGATGAGTGATCCGGAAGAGGACGACGAAGCGTGGAACCGGCAAATGCAGGAAATCACCGAAACAAAAAAGGGAGAATGGTAAGTATGGCACAAACAGAAAAAACAAATGAACAGGTCAGAACGGAACAGAAAGAAAAGAAAACCACCGGAAAGACCGACGAAAAGAAAGAAAAGAAAACCGCTGAAAAAACTGCCGAAAAGGCTGAAAAGAAGGGCGGCGAACCGCAGGAGGAAGCCGCAAAGGAAAAACAAACTTCGGAAAAAACTTCCGAGGCGGAAGCTCCGGTAAAAAAGGAAAGCCCGGCTCCGGTATTACCGATTGACGAAATCGAAAACGCACCGGACGATCTGGAAGATCTTTATGATGATCCGCCTCTTTTGGAGCTGGATTACGATAAGGAACCCAGCGAAGATGATCTGAAACTCGAGGAAATGGATTTGGAGCAGTTGGAGGACGAAGTTTCGCTCGACAACATTTCTCTGGATGACCCGGTCAAGGTATATCTTCGGGAAATCGGGCGGGTGCCGCTGCTCACCAGTGAGGAAGAAACCGAACTGGCGGAAAAAATTGCTCAGGGAGATGAAAATGCCAAGCGCCGACTGGCAGAGGCCAACCTGCGTCTGGTTGTCAGCATTGCCAAGAAATATGTCGGCCGCGGAATGTACTTTTTGGATTTGATTCAGGAGGGAAATGTCGGGCTGATTAAAGCGGTGGACAAGTTCGATTACACCAAAGGCTTTAAATTTTCCACCTATGCTACCTGGTGGATCCGCCAGGCCATTACCCGGGCCATTGCCGATCAGGCAAGAACGATCCGGATTCCGGTACACATGGTCGAAACCATCAATCGTCTGAAACGGGCCCAAAGTCAGCTGCTGCATGAAAATGGGTATGATCCTACCGAGGAAATGATTGCCGAACGGCTGGAAATGTCGGTGGAACGCGTTCGGGAGATTATGCGGGTGGCTCAGGAACCGGTTTCCATGGAAACTCCGATCGGCCCGGAAGAAGATTCCAGACTGATGGATTTTATTCGGGATGAAGATGCGTTGGCACCTGACGAGGCGGCTTTGAAAACCATTACCAACGAGAATATTGACGATGTACTGAAAACGCTGACCGATCGGGAAGCGGCGGTAATTCGCCTTCGTTTCGGCCTGAAAGACGGGCGGTGCCATACATTGGAAGAAGTCGGCCTGGAATTCAATGTTACCCGGGAGCGTATCCGGCAGATTGAGGCCAAGGCTTTGAGAAAGTTGCGTCATCCGGTTCGCAGCAACCGCTTTAAAGACAGATAACGGATTTTTATAAAGGAGTACTTTATGCATTACACATATACCCCGCACGGCGTCTGCTCGCGGAAAATGGAATTTGATGTAGAAAACGGTAAAGTGTACCGCCTGAAGGTCACCGGCGGCTGCAATGGGAACCTCAAGGGTATTTCCGCCCTAGTTGAGGGAATGAATATAGAGGATGTCATCGGAAAACTCAGCGGGCTTCGCTGCGGATTCAAGGATACTTCCTGCCCGGGTCAGCTTGCTCTGGCTCTTGAAGAGTATAAAAAAGAAACGGGTGAATAGAGCGTGAATAACGACGACCGGGATATGAAAATTGCCGGGGACAGACCTTCGCAGGATATCCTTCGCCACCGGGAAGCAAACGAAGTTTCTTTGGCGGACGGATCCCACGAACAGGCCCGCAGGCTCGGACAGTGTGTTGCGGAAATTTTTTCTCGGGATGCCGCGGATTTTCATTATGATACAAGCGATCACGAAATGATTCTGCAACGGCGTTTGCTGCTGTCGTTTACGGCAACGGTAGGCTTTGAAAAGTTTTGCCGTGACGATGCGGATTGCGGGATTGCCCAAAAGGCTTTTTTGGATACCCTTCGTGAAAAATCTCCGGAACTTTATGAATCTTCTTCCGATACGGGAGCGTTTTCCTTTTATTATCTGGCCTACCGGCGCGGGGCTGATGTGGAACGGCGTATCGGGCAGACATTTGCGATGTTGTGTTCTCATGATGGGGACAATGTTTATCAGGAACTCGGGGAAGCCCTTTATTGCTGGTTTTCTTCCGTGGTAAAAGATCACGCCGAAAAATTGAATCTATGCTGAAAAGGCAGGCCTTTTTCTTTCGCAAAGAAAATCCGGGCAGGATTCTTTCCTGCCCGGATTTTTTATTCTTTTATAATCGAATATACCGACGTTTTCGGTACTGCCTGGGGGTAAAACCGGTGGCTTTTTTGAATTGGGTTTGAAAATAAGATTGGGAAGAAAAACCGCAGTCATCCGAGATTTCACTCAGAGAACGTTCCCCGGTCAACAGCAGGATTTTGGCGTGTTCAATGCGCCGGTTAAAGAGATATTCCCGCGGAGTAACGCCGATGGTGCCGGTAAAGAGCTTATGAAAATAGATCGGGCTTAAATTCACGCTTTTGGAAATATCCTCTAAACATATCGGCTGGGAGAAATGGGTGTCCATATAGGAGCAGGCCTGTAATGCGGTTTCACGCGAACAGTTTTTTTGAACCATCCGGGAAATGCGGCTTTCCCGCAGAAGGGTGCAGAAAAAGTCGTAAATTTTGGCCTGGGTCAGCAGTTCTTCCCCGTCGGATTTACAAAGGGTGACGATTTCCATGATCTTTTTCTCTATGTTTTGAGGATCGGACGGGGTGAACTGAGGCGGAAATTCTTCCAAATAGCGCCGCAACTCCTCCTCGGCCTGCAAATGGAGGCAAATACAGGAAAACGGCAGATAACTGTAACGCCGTTGGCCGGGCCGGCAAAAAATGATGCTGCCGGGCTTGTGGACATAGGCCACCCCGTCAATGCCGGAATAGCCGCTGCCGGATAAGTACAGTTCAATTTCGTAGGTTTCGGTAATGCGTTCCCGGGTGAAGGTGGCGCCCGGAAAAGCAATTTTGCTGTCGAAAATTCCACATTGACAAACGGTAATCATATTGCCTCCGAAAACTAAGAATTTTAAATAATTCGCTAAGATTTTAAAACCATTATACGCCATAATCAGGTATAATGCAAGTGATAAGAAGTTTTGAAAACTAAAATCCCGAAATCCGGCTTTTCTGCCGGAACCCACGGGCAAATGTTCGGCTTAAAAAAGGAGGATTTTTATGAAAGTAACTTATATCGGGCAGGCCGGATTGATTTTTGAAAAAGACGGCTTTAAAATCTGCGTGGATCCTTATCTTTCAGACAGCTGCCTGGCACTGAATCCGCGGAATCGCCGCCGGCATCCGGTAGATCCGGCGTTTTTGAAACCGGATTATGATATGCTGGTTCTCACACATGATCACATGGATCATACCGACCCGCAAACCTATCCGAACCTTTTGAAAACCGAAAGGAGCGTGACGGTTCTGGCTCCGTACAGCGCCTGGAATCGGGTTCGTGAACAAAAGGGGAATCACAATTATGTAATGTTCAATCCCGGAACTCAATGGACGGAAAACGGAATTCGTTTTACGGCGGTGAAGGCGGTACACAGCGACCTGTATGCGATCGGCGTTCTGATCGATGACGGAGAAAAGGTCTATTATGTTACCGGCGACACTCTTTATGATGAATCCATTTTTGCCCAGCTCCCCGAAAAGATTGATGTGCTGTTTATGCCGGTCAACGGGGTTGGCTGCAATATGAATTTTGCCGATGCCGAGCGTTTTGCTGCCCGGGTGAATCCTTCGAAAACCGTTCCGTTCCATATTGGAATGTTTGACGATAAAACGGCCGACGGGCTGAAGGCACCCGGTAAAGTGATCCCGGAAATTTATCGGGAAATTCGCTTGTAATTAAAAGGAAGGAAGTTGAAATATGAAGGTAACGGATGTAAAAATTTTCCCGGTGGACTGTTTTCGCACCAACTGGGTTTTCATCAAGGTGTATACCGATGAGGGAATTGACGGAGTCGGTGAAGCAACGCTGGAATATAAAGAAAAAGCGCTGTTCGGTGCGGTAGAACATATCCGGGACTATTTGATCGGGAAAAATCCGCTGGACATTGAGAAACATTATCATGATATTTACCGGGATGCCTATTGGCGCGGAGGCCCGGTGCTGATGAGCGCTCTTTCGGCGGTGGAATGCGCTCTGTGGGATATCGAGGGAAAATTCCTCGGGGTACCGGTGTATCAGCTTTTGGGCGGTAAATGCAATGACCGGGTACGGATTTATATCAACGGTTGGTTTTCGGGCGCCAGAACGCCGGAAGAATTCGGCGCCAAGGCCAAAGAAGCGGTTAAGCGCGGCGTTACGGCCATGAAATGGGATCCCTTCGGAAAATCCTATATGAATATTTCCCATGCCGATCTGGATCGGGCGCTGCAATGCGTAGCGGCCGTTCGTCAGGCAGTAGGCGACGGGGTGGATTTGTTGATTGAGGGGCATGGCCGCTTCAATGTTCCGACCGGGATCAAAATTGCCAAAGAATTGGAACCTTTCAAACCGATGTGGTTTGAAGAACCGGTACCGCCGGATAATCTGGAAGCGCTGAAGGCAGTTCGGGATAAGTCCCCGGTTGCTATCAGTGCCGGCGAGCGGCTGTACAGTCGGAGAGATTATCGTCCTTTGTTCGAAATGCGGGCGGCGGATTACATTCAGCCGGATATTTCCCATGCCGGCGGTGTGATGGAATTGAAAAAAATTGCCAGCGTGGCGGAAACCTATTATATTCCGTTTGCCCCCCACAATCCGAGCGGGCCGGTTGCCAATGCCGCAACACTGCAGATTGCTGCCTGCTGCCCGAATTTTGAAATTCTTGAAATTATGAACAGCGATGTTACCTGGCGCAAAGAAGTCTGCAACGAAAAACTTTCCTATGCGGATGGATATATTCAGATTCCCGATGCACCGGGGCTCGGCATTGAAATTGACGAGGAAGCTTGTCTGGCTCACCCGTATCGTCCTCATGTGCTGCGGCACTATGACGGAACGCTGACCGACATTCGCCCGGCGGAAACCGAATTTTATTTTTAAGTAATTTTATTTTGAAGTAAGCGGAGGAATTTCAATGAAAAAAGCAGTGTTTGTAACCGGCGGAACGGTTGGAAGCGGATTGGCTTCCGCCTGCCGTTTTGCCAAAGAGGGATATGATGTTTTTATTCAAAGCCGTGATGCGAAACGCGCCGGGGAAGCCGCCCAAAAGGTAGCGGATCAATATGGCGTTTTTGCCAAAGGGTACGGAATTATTCCGGGGAATGAACAGGATGTCATAGATGTTTTCCGGGATATTGATGCCACCGGCCGTTTTGTGGAAACCGTTGTGCTGAATGCGGCCAATATGGGGTTTGGTGATGATCCGGCTCATGGCCTTCCGGTTTTTGAAATGACGCTGGACCAATTCCGGGATGTGCTGGAAACCAATTTAGTGTGGAATTTTTCCATTATTCGTCAAGCCGCTTTGCGCATGAAGGAACAGAAAAAGGGCGCGATTGTTTTTATCGGCTCGAATACCGCCTACCGGGCTATTCCGAACCGGGCGGCCTATAGTGCTTCCAAAGGCGGCATTCTGGCGCTTTCCAAAGCATTGACGGTTGATTTGGGGCCGCTTGGTATTCGCTGCAATGTTGTTCTCCCCGGCACGATTAAAACGGCCCGTTGGGTACAAATGGGCAACAAACAGATTGTAAACGGAAAACTGACCCCTCTCGGCGATATTTCCGATTTCGAAGACATTGCCAATGCCGCGTATTATCTGGGCAGTGATGAGTCCAAAAATGTCAGCGGCGCGGAAATTATGGTAGACGGCGGAATGACTTCTCAGCTGTATCCGGAAATTCTGACTCAATACCGTCGGGAAGAAATTGCCCGTCAGGCTGAAGAAAGATAATCGACCGCTCTGCCGAAATCGGACTTGCATTTTTAGAAATACAATGATATAATCAGGACGAACTTTTGTAAAATGGAGGAGAAACTCATGGCTAAAATTGTGACTTTTGGTGAAATTATGCTTCGGTTGGCTCCGAACGGCTATCTTCGCTTCGCTCAGGCAGATCAGCTGGAAGCAACCTACGGCGGCGGTGAGGCCAATGTGGCAGTTTCTTTGGCAAATTACGGAATGAATGCCGCTTTTGTTACCAAATTGCCGGCCCACGAAATCGGCCAGTGTGCGATCAATTCCTTGCGGAAATTCGGGGTGGACACCACCAAAATTGTCCGCGGCGGGGATCGTGTCGGGATTTATTACTGTGAAAAGGGAGCCTCTCAGCGCCCTTCCAAGGTTATTTATGATCGGGCCAATTCTTCGATTGCGACGGCAAAACCGGAAGATTTTGATTGGGATGCCATCTTTACGGATGTGGATTGGTTTCATTTTACCGGAATTACTCCGGCGTTGGGTGACAATGTTGCCGAAATCTGTAAACAGGCCGTGGTGGAAGCCAAAAAGCACGGGGCAACCGTTTCCTGCGACCTGAACTACCGCAAAAAACTGTGGAGTAAAGAAAAGGCCGGCCGGGTAATGGCTGAATTGATGCCCTATGTGGATGTTTGTATTGCCAATGAAGAAGATGCCGCCGATGTCTTTTCAATCAAGGCCAGCGACACCGATGTTACCACCGGTAAAGTCAACCGGGAAGGCTATAAAGAGGTGGCCGCCGAACTGACCCGTCGCTTCGGCTTCAAAGCGGTTGCAATTACGCTGCGTACCTCCATTTCCGCCAATGACAACGACTGGGCGGCTATGCTCTACCAGAACGGTCGGTATTTCTTCAGCAAATCCTATCATATGCATATTGTTGACCGGGTTGGCGGCGGCGACAGCTTTGGCGGTGGATTGATTTATTCCATGCTTTCCGGTAAAGACAGTCAATCGGCCATTGAATTTGCCGTGGCAGCCAGCTGCCTGAAGCATTCGATTGAGGGCGATGTCAACATGGTGAGTGTGGAAGAAGTGGAAAAACTGGCAACCGGTGACGGTTCCGGCCGGGTTCAGCGCTAAGGAATTGTTTTCTGCACGGATGTGAAAAAACGGATGCTTTTTTGCATCCGTTTTCTTTTGCTGGACTTTCCGATAAGAGTATGATATAATTCCATCAAAATGAGGCGGACAAAAAGGCAATTTCGGCCTGTCTAAAAATGACTTGGGGATGGCGAAATTATGAGTTTACAAATGCGGTTGCTTTCATCGCTGGATAAAGTGTATCCGGACGAGGCCAAAGGAAATGAAAGAATGTCGGCCTCCATGCTTCGTAAGGAAACTTTTTCGTTTCAGATAGCCTTTCAAAGCGATAACGCTCCGGTCCCGGTTTATCCGCGCATTCAAACGGATTTACCGATTTCGGCTCTTTCGGAATATCAGGTGGGCTATGTTCCGGTTATGCGAACCTATTTTCAACAGCCGGATTCCGGCCTTGACCGGATTGAGCCGGGCCTGTTTCCGGATCCGCTTTACGAACGCCATATCAATGATCCCGTCCGGGATGACGGCTTCTGGTCGAGTCAATGGTTTGAAATTCACGAGAAAACGCAGCTGACTGCGCTGCCGGATTGTTGGCAATCATTGCTTTTCACCGTAAACGGAGAAAAAACGGATCTTCCGGCCGGAAAATACCGGATAACGGTTCAGATTCTTCATGCCGCAAACCGGTCTGTGTTAGGAGAAAAGGAACTGCGGCTGGAGGTTCTGCCGGTGGAGCTGCCTTCGCAGAATATGCTCTATACTTCCTGGTTTCATTGTGACTGCCTGTGCGACTTATACGGTGTGAGAATGTTTTCAAAGGAACATTTTCGTATTATGGAATCGTTTATTCGTGCGGCGGCCGATACGGGGATGAATATGATCCTGCTTCCGGCTTTTACTCCGCCGCTGGATACTCCGGTGAATCGGGAACGAAAAACCGCTCAACTGGTTGACATTTGGGTGGAAAATGGCCAATATCGCTTTGACTTTTCAAGAATGAAAAGGTTTACGGATTTGTGCCGGGCCTGCGGAATTACGCATTTTGAACATTCTCATCTGTTTACCCAGTGGGGAGCCAAACACGCCCCGAAAATTGTCGCCCGGGTCGGTGGGAAAAAGCAACGCCTGTTTGGTTGGGAAACCGATTCTCAAAGTCAAGAATATGTCGATTTTCTGGAAGCGTATTTCACGGCCCTCA
>CAKSNI010000015.1 GCA_934476025.1 uncultured Eubacteriales bacterium
ATTTAACAGAGAAACGCAATCCACCAGAGCGATTTCGGTGCGGTTTTTTCCGGGGATGCTTTCCAGTAAATCCCGTACCCACACATCGCTTTCACCGCCGACGAAAAGAAACAGGTCGCAATCCCGGATTTTGGCAATATCCCCCGGGGTGGGCTCGTAATCGTGACTTTCACTACCGGGTTTTAAAAGCATGGTGACCTGAGCGGTATCTCCGACGACGGCCCGGGCAAAATCGAAGGGCGGGAAAACCGTGGCAACGATTTTCAGCTGCGATTCGTCCTCCGGCTTTTGGGAAAAAGCACAGCCGTTCAACGGCAGAACAAACAAACAAAGGCTGAGCAAAACCGCTGCCGCTTTTCGAAAACAGTGCATAGCATTCCTTTCCGCCGCGCTTTTTTGACGACTGATTTTTTGGATGTTTTTATTGTACCGGATTTTTTTGATTTTGTCAACGGATTTGCGCCCTTGGGATTTGACAAGAAGAAAGGGATTTGCTATACTGAAAGGTGAAATCAAAGAAACGGAGAATCGGAAAAACATGAAGATCGGATATGCCCTCAAACGCCTGTTTCACCTGGATTTCGGGAGAACCGGAGAAATGATCCGCCGCACGGCCGAAAAAAGCGGAAAGAATCGGCTGTGGATTGTGCTGGATATGATTTACAGCGGCTTTGCCTACGGGGCCGGGCCGAACGATTACGAACTGTTTGAGTTTTACAATCTGCCCCATAAAAACCGCAAAACCTATATTACCCGGGGGGTGAACAATGCCCTGGTTAAAAAGTTCAATGATAAAGCCTACTGGCATTATTTTGACAATAAAGACGATTTTAACCGTGCCTTTGCGAAGTTTGTTTCACGCCATTGGGTTACGACCCGGGATATGACGGAGGAGAGCTTTGCCGACCTGTTTGATTCCTGCCGGGAGATTATTTATAAACCGATTGACGGAACCTGCGGAAAACAGGTGGAAAAATATGTGACGGCCGACCAAAACCGGGAGGAATTGTTTCAACTCTTGAAGGAAAAACCCTCCGGAATCGTGGAAGAAGTGGTGGTGCAGCACCCCGAAATGGCGGCGGTTTATCCCCTTTCGGTCAATACCGTCCGGGTGGTTACCATCTTTCAGAACGGGGTTTGCACACCGGTGTTCGCCTTTTGGCGCATCGGAGCCGGCGGCGCCTGTGTGGATAACCTGAATTCCGGCGGAATGGCCGCCATGCTGGATTTGAAAGACGGGCGGATTACCCTTCCGGCCGCCGACAAAAACGGGGTCGTGTACGAAAAACACCCCTATACCGGTCATCCGATTGTCGGATTTCGGATTCCCTGCTGGGACCGGGTGCTCGAAACGGTGGACGAGGCCTCCCGGGTGATTCCGCAGGTCGGATATGTCGGTTGGGATGTCTGCGTTCGGGAAAAGGATATTCTGCTGATTGAGGGCAATGCCTATCCGGGCCACGATATTCTGCAGCTTCCGGCCTATACCCCGGATAAAATCGGATTGATGAGCCGGGTGGAAAAATTTTACCGCGGAGAAAAAGAATGAGATTTACCAAAATGCAGGGGCTCGGCAACGATTATATCTTTGTCGATGCCACAAAAAAAATACCGGAACATCCGGAAAAACTGGCGGTTCGCCTTTCCGATCGTCACTTTGGCATCGGAGCGGACGGGCTGGTGCTGATTTTAAAAAGTGACGCCGCCGATTTTCGGATGCAAATGTTCAACAGCGACGGCAGCGAGGGGAAAATGTGCGGAAATGCCGCCCGTTGTATCGGAAAATATGTTTACGAACGCGGCCTGACCCGCAAAACCGCGCTGACGCTGGAAACGGCTTCGGGCATTAAAAAACTGTTTTTAAACCTTTGCGGCGATCGGGTGGATCGGGTTTCGGTGGATATGGGGGAACCGCAGTGCGACGGCGTTTTCCGCAGCATTACGGTGAACGGAAATTCCTATTCCTATCTGTTTGTGGATATGGGCAATCCCCACTGCGTGATTTTTAAAGATCCGCATACTTTTGACTGGCACGCGGCCGGAAAGGCCATTGAAAACGATCCGGTATTCCAGGACAAAACCAATGTGGAATTTGTTCGGGTGCTTTCCGATAATATGCTGGAAATGCGGGTTTGGGAACGCGGTTCCGGCGAAACACTGGCCTGCGGAACCGGGGCCTGCGCGGCGGCGGTAGCGGCGGTTCGGGCCGGATGGTGCGATCCGGCTACTTCGGTGATGGTGCTGCTGTCGCACGGGGCTTTGCAGATTCGGGTTGACCGCACGGTGGTCATGACCGGTCCGGCTGAAACGGTTTTTGACGGAGAAATCAACGAAACCCTTTGGCAGGATTAAAAACGGGAGAGGTTGGTTTGCGTACGCTTTCATCGAAAACACGAGGCATTTTTTATGTGATTTTCGCCGCTTTCGGCTTTTCGGGGATGTCCCTTTTTGTAAAACTGGCCGGGGATCTGCCGGCGATGGAAAAGGCTTTTTTCCGGAACTTTGTCGCCTTGGTTTTTATCGGGGCTATCATGCTTTTCAGAAAAATTTCCTTTTTCCCGAAGAAGCAGAGCATTCCCTTTCTGTTCGGCCGCTCCTTTTGCGGAACGGTCGGTCTGTTGTGCAATTTTTACGCCATCGGGTATCTGAATCTTTCGGATGCCAATATGCTCAACAAACTTTCTCCCTTTTTCGCCATTCTTTTTTCGGCCCTTCTGCTGGGAGAAAAGCCGAAGCTGCTTCAGGTACTTTTTGTGGCGGTGGCTTTTTTGGGGAGCCTTTTTATCATGAAACCGGGTTTTGCTTCGGCACCGCTGCTGCCGGCGGCGATGGGTGTGATCGGCGGCATGGGGGCCGGGGCGGCCTATACCTTTGTTCGAAAACTCGGCAGCATCGGGGAAGAAAGCCATCGCATTGTGTTCTGGTTTTCGGCCTTTTCCTGCTTTTGCTGCCTGCCGTTTCTGCTTTTTTCCGACACCCGGATCAGCGGCCTGCAATGGGCGTTTCTGCTTTTGGCCGGGCTGTTTGCCTGCTTTGGGCAGATTGGGATCACCCGGGCGTATCTGTGCGCGCCGGCCCGGGAGATTTCGGTGTACGATTATACCCAGGTGCTGTTTGCCGCTCTGCTGGGATTTTTGGTGTTCGGCGATCTGCCGGACGGCTACAGCCTGCTCGGCTATGGGTTGATCTGCCTGGCCGGGGTGGCAATGTTTTGGTACAATAACCGGATGCCGCAGGCCGAAATCGGCGACCGCTCCGATAAAAATGCCCGATGAACCGGGGCAAAAAAAGAAAGGAAACCGATCATGAATCCGTATGAAATAACGGTAGAGGAACTGGCCGCCGGCAATCACCGGGATTATCTTCTGGTTGATATGCGAAACGACCGGCAGCGCGAATACGGCGAAGTAGAGGGAAGCATTCGGGTTTTGCCGGAGGAATTGGAAGCGTATCCCTTTCCGCCGGGAAAAACGGCGGTGCTGATTTGCGCCCGCGGGGTGGTTAGTGAAGAATATGCCGAAAGGCTCCGGGAGGAAAAAGGGGTGGACGCGCGCAGCCTGTCGGGCGGATATCCGGCCTGGCTTCGTGCCGGGCTGCAAAAGCAGACCCCCGACGAGGTGGCTGCCCGGGTGGAACAGAGCCTCAAAAGGCGGTTTCGGGACAAACTGACCAGTAAATTTACCAAAGCGCTCAAGGAATACCGGATGATTTCTCCGGGGGATAAAATTGCCGTCTGTATTTCGGGGGGAAAAGACTCCATGCTGATGGCTAAGTTGTTTCAGGAACTTTCCCGGTACAGCGAAGTTCCGTTTGAAGCCAAATTCCTGGTCATGGATCCGGGCTACAACCGGGAAAATCGGCAAATCCTGGAGGAAAATGCCCGGAATTTAAAAATTCCCATCACGGTTTTTGAATCGAATATTTTTGAATCGGTTTACGAGGTGGAAAAATCCCCCTGCTATTTATGTGCCCGAATGCGGCGAGGCTATTTGTACCGCTACGCAAAAGAACTCGGCTGCAACAAAATCGCCCTCGGGCATCATTACGACGATGTGATTGAAACGGTGTTGATGGGAATGCTTTACGGGGCGCAGATTCAAACCATGATGCCCAAACTGCACAGCACCAATTTTGAAGGGATGGAACTGATCCGGCCACTGTATCTGATCCGGGAGGAGGATATCAAGGCCTGGCGGGATGCCAACGGGCTTCACTTTTTGCAGTGCGCCTGTAAATTTACCGATACCTGCGCTTCCTGCGATACCCAGAACCGCTCCAAGCGTCAGGAGGTCAAAGAACTCATCCGGGACATCAAAAAGGTACATCCCAATGTCGAAAAATGCATTTTTAAAAGTGTGGAAAATGTGAGCCTGGATGCGGTGATTGCCTATAAAAAAGGCGGCGTCCGGCATCATTTCCTGGAGGATTACGATCAGCGCGCCCGGTCGGAATCCGGGGCGCCTGACGGGCCGACGGACCCGAAAGCACCTCCGATAACCCGGAAGCGGCTCTTTAAAAAGCCGGCACAAAAAAGTGTTTCGAATTTGAAAAAGAAGGGGAGAAAACCATGAAGGTACTGATACTCAGCTGCAATACCGGTCAGGGGCACAACAGCGCGGCAGCCGCCGTGAAGGAAGCACTGGAAGAACGCGGAGCGATTTGCGAAATTCTCGATCCGCTTACCTTTGCCTCCCGGCGTTCGGCTTCCCGGGCAACCGGGGTATATGAAGGCCTGACCCGTCGGGTACCCCGTCTTTGCGGGGCCATTTATAAAGCCGGAGATTGGTACAGTTCTTCTCCGCTGCCCTCTCCGGTGTATTACGCCAATAGCCGTTATGCCGCGAAACTGCTGCGCTATTTGCGGGAAAACCGGTTTGACGCGGTGGTGTGTACCCATCTGTTTGCCATGGAGGCGTTGACCGCCATCCGCAAAAAATACGGAATGTCCATTCCCTGCCATTTTGTTCTGACCGACTATACCTGCGTGCCGTTTTTTGCCGAAACCCGGGCGGATTCCTATTTTATCCCGGTGGGGCTTCGCGAAGAAATGGTGAAAAAGGGGCTGCCGCCGGAGAGAATTTTAGAAACCGGGATTCCCATCGATGCCAAATTCGGGCGCAAAATTTCCAAAGAGGCTGCCCGGCGGATTCTCGGGCTGCCGGCAGACAAACCGATGCTGCTGCTGATGAGCGGCGGTGTCGGCTGCGGAAATCTGGTGCCTATCTGTCACCGTTTGCTGGAACAGGGCGAGGGAGATTTTACGGTTTGTGTTTTAACCGGTCGGAACGAAAAACTGCGGCAGCGGCTGACGGAGCGGATTTCGGATCCCCGGGTCAAAACCGTGCCGTTTACCAAAAAAGCGGATTTGTATATGCGGGCCTGCGATGTGATGATTTCCAAACCCGGCGGGCTTACCACCACCGAAGCGGCGGCGCTGCATACCCCGTTGGTGGGGTTGATTGCCTACCCGGGGAATGAAACCATCAACGCGCGGTATTTTTGTGATCGGGGAATGGCGCTTTGCGCCGACAGTGCGGCCGAGGCAGCAAAGGCGGCCTGGGGATTGGTGCGCTGCCCCGAAAAAGCGCAGGCTATGAAGGAAAATCAGGCCCGGCAGATTCCGGCCGACGCGGCCGGGAAAATTGCCGAACGGGTGATGCCATCATGAAAGAACGGATTTTGTTTTCGCTATGGATTGTGGTCGGCTTTTTTCTCGGCAGTGTGATGTTTTGCCGGCTGCTGCCCAAGTGGATTCTTAAAAAGGATATCGAGCAAATCAGCGAGGACGGCAACCCCGGGGCGGCCAATGTCTTTTTGCATTGCGGCATCCCCATGGGAATGCTTTGCCTTTTGCTGGATATGCTAAAGAGTTTTGTGCCGGTTTATACGGCCGAACGGGTGCTGAATGAAGGAAGAATTGCCTTTGCCGCGGTGATGATTGCTCCGGTTTTCGGTCATGCAATGGGGGTATTCAACCATTTTCACGGCGGAAAGTGCATTGCTTCATCCTTTGGGGAGGTGCTGGCCGTACTGCCGCTGACCCGGGTCGGCCTCTGGCTGGCCGGGCTGTACATTCTGTTTGCCGGGGTGGTACGCATTCGACCGAACCGCCGCTGCAGCATTTTAACCTATTCTTTATTCGGGCTGATCAGCGGATCGGTTCTGACGGTGCAGGGAAAATTTTCGCTGGCGCTCGGCTTCGTGGGAATCAGTGCCATTGCCGTATTGCGGCATACCCGGCGGTTCAGCACGGTGCCTATGAGTGAGCATACCGACAGAAAAGCCGAAGAGGCCGAAGTCGGGTAAAAGAAAAAGAGCAGACCCGCTTTGGCGGGAATGCTCTCAATTCTTTATCAAAGAATGATAATTTTCGGATCAGATGGCACGGGTAACCTTTCCGGAACGAAGGCAACGGGTGCAAGCATAAATGCGACGGGGAGAACCGTCAACGATTGCTTTTACTCTCTTTACATTCGGTTTCCAGGTACGGTTGGTTCTACGGTGAGAGTGAGAAACCTTGATACCGAAAGTGATCTCCTTACTGCAGATATCACATTTTGCCATGATACGCACCTCCTTGTGTAATCAATCAGCACCGACTATTGTAGCAGAAACAGGGACAAAAAGCAAGCATTTTTTTGCGACTTTCTGAAAAAAGTGGGAAACAAGCCCCTTTTGCGCTGCTTTTGCTTGCAAAATCTGCCTAAAATGTTATAATAAACAAAAATCAGAGTCTATCTGATGCGAAACGGAGAGAATCATGTGATTCGGGCGGTTTTATTTGATTTGGACGGAACCCTGGTGAACTCTTTGGCCGATCTGGCTTTTGCGGTCAATACGGTTTTGCGGCGGCACGGGTACCCGACCCATCCGCAGCAGGCTTTTCGTTATTTTGCCGGCAACGGAAATGCCATGATGATGCGCCGGGCTCTTCCGGAGGATCAACGGGACGACGCCCGGGTGGAGCGGTTGAAAAACGAATTTTTCGAAGTGTATCGGCCTCATTGTGCCGATCAGAGCCGGCCTTATCCCGGCGTTGAGGAAATGCTCCGGTCGCTCAAAAGCGCCGGCATCCGCCTGGCGGTTGTAACCAATAAAGCCCAGCCGATGACCGATGCCGTGATTCCGGCCATGTTCGGGCAGATGCCTGTTTCGTTTGATGCCGTGATCGGTCAACGGGAGGGGGTTCCCACCAAACCGGATCCGGCAATGGCGCGCCTGGCCATGCGGGCCCTGGGGGTTGTGCCGCGGGAATGCCTGTTTGTGGGTGACAGCGCCGCCGATATGCAGACGGGCTGTGCCGCCGGGGCCTGCCCCGTGGGGGTTCTGTGGGGGTTCCGCGACCGGCAGGAACTGCTTTCCGCCGGGGCCAAATACCTGATCGAACAGCCGTCAGAACTGCCGGAAATCATTCAGAAAATCCATCGGGAAACCGAAGAATAGGGAGGTTCTCTTGTGAAACGCAGCAATTATCTTTCGTGGGATGAATATTTTATGGGTATCGCCATGCTTTCGGCCCGACGGAGCAAAGACCCGTCCACCCAGGTGGGGGCCTGCATCGTCAGCCCGGAAAACCGCATTCTTTCGGTGGGGTATAACGGAATGCCCCGGTGCTGCAGCGACGACGATTTCCCGTGGGAGCGGCAGGGGGAGGCCCTTTCCACCAAATATCTGTTTGTCTGCCATGCGGAACTGAATGCCATTCTCAACTATTCGGGCGGTTCCCTGCGCGGCAGCAGAATCTATACCACGCTGTTTCCCTGCAACGAATGCGCCAAGGCGCTTATTCAAAGCGGCATTACCGAAGTGATTTATGCCAGCGATAAATACGAGGGAACCGACAGCACCGTTGCCGCCAAACGGATGTTTGAAGCGGCCGGGCTGAAACTTACTCCCTACCGTTTTTCGCAAAAAAGCGAAGTGCTGGATCTGTAAGACCGCTATTTTGAAACGGGCGGCTTTGTCATAGCCCACCGACCGGAAAAACCGGCCGGTTTTTTTAAAAAATGCCGTTCGACCCTTTTCGATATGGGTTGACAGATATTGCGACAATCGGTATAATAGAATAGGTTTCGTATTCGAAAAAATATTCGGTGGAGAAATAACGGAGAAAACAGCATGAACGGAAAGAAATGGATCAAAAGAATCACGGCACTGACCGTGGGAATCTGTTTGCTGCTTAGCTCGGCATTGTCGGGAGGGCTGATCGGCCGGGCCGATGAAAGCCGGGACGGGTACATCAACGGTACTGATGTCAGACTGCGTTCCGGCCCCGGAACTGAATACAGCCGGATCGGTGTTCTTAATTATCCGGAGTCCTTACGGATCACCGGGCAGGAAACCGGGTCGGATCATATGGTCTGGTATCAGGTTACGGTGGTTTCCGACGGCCGGTCGGGGTATGTTCGTTCGGATCTGGTAACCCTGGTGGAAAAGGAACCGTCGCAGGCCGGTTTGTACGGAACGGTCAATACCAATTCGGTGAATGTCCGCAGCGCGCCGGGCACCTGGAACAGCCGGGTAACGGTGGTGCAGCAGGGGCAGTCGGTCAAAATTCTGGCCAGTGAAAACGATAGCGACGGGGACAAATGGTATAAAGTTTCCTTTACGATGAACGGAACCGACTACGAAGGCTACATTTTTTACAGTGTGATCACGGTGGAATACCGGTATGAATATGATGAAAATTTTGAGGCGATGATGAACCGGGAAAAATTCCCCGAAAATTATAAAGATTCTTTGCGGAGAATGCACGCCGAATATCCGAACTGGATTGTTCGGGCGGATCATTTGGGGCTGGACTGGAAAACGGCGGTTGACGATGAAATGGCACCCGGAAAAAATGTGGTATCCCCCAGCCGCCCGGAAGCATGGCGTTCGATGGAAAACGGGAATTACGATTTTGATACCGGGGAGTACGCCACTTATGACAGCGGCAGCTGGCTTTCCGCCGACCGCCGGGTGGTGGAATATTATATGGATCCGCGGAATTTCCTGACCGGAAATTCGGTTTGTCAGTTTGTGGATATGAACTACGATGCGTCGGTTCAGAACATCGACCGGCTGCGGTCTATGCTGGTGGGAACCTTTTTGGCGAACGATCTGCCGGAAGGGGAACCCTACGGGTCTTATGCACAGGCGATTATGGCAGCGGCCGGGCAAAGCGGGGTCAGCCCCTATTCACTGGCCTCCATGATTCTGGTGGAACAGGGTACCGCCGGCCAGGGAAAAAGCATTTCCGGCGTCCAACCGGGGTACGAGGGGTATTATAACTTTTACAATATCGGTGCCTATGCCGCCAACGGGTATTCGGCGGTGGCCAACGGCCTGCGGTACGCCATGAGGGAAAGCAGCTACGGCCGTCCCTGGAATTCCCGCAGCAAGGCCATCATCGGGGGCGCGGAGTTTTACGCCGATAACTACCTGAAGGACGGGCAGGATACCTTATATTACAAGAAGTTTGATGTGGTTTCCGGCTCGGTCGGGAATCATCAGTATATGACCAATGTGGAAGGGGCCGATTCCGAAGCCCGGGTCAGCTCCCGGGGCATGATTTCGGCCTGGAATACGCCGGTGGTTCTTTCAATTCCGGTGTATGACAATATGCCGGATACGGTTTCGCCCTATCCCTACAGTTCCGGCAACAATGACTGTTATTTAACCGGAATTTCGGTGGCCGGCAATGCACTTCCGGTCAGCCGGATGACGGATTCCTATGAAATCATTGTGGAAAATGATGTGACCGATGCGTCCGTTTGGGTCACCCTTTCCGATTCCGGCGCCTCGGTCAGCGGCGACGGTTCCCGCCCGCTTTCGGTCGGCAATAACCGGTTGGATATTACCGTAACCGCTTCGAGCGGAAAACAAAAGGTGTATACCGTATCGGTTTACCGAAAAGAAGGCCCGCCGGAACCGGCCGAACCGACGCTTTCTTCCTCCCATTACCGAATCGGGGAGGACGGGCGGATTGCCGGGATTGATCCGCTGACTTCTCCCGAAGTGCTGATTGCCAATCTGCAGGCGGAAAACGGCCGGGTGGAAGTGGAAAACCCGGGAGAAAAGATTGCAACCGGGCAGAAGCTCTTTTTGAAGGGCAATGACGGAAGCGTTGCGGCCACCTACACCCTGTGCGTTCAGGGAGATCTGAACGGGGACGGCCGGTGCAGCCTGGTGGATATGGCCCGGGTTCAACGGCATTTGTTGGAAATCAATCAGCTGGAAGGGGATGCCTTCGCGGCGGCCGATTTTAACGGGGACGGCCGGATTTCCGTGCTGGATATGGCCCGGATTCAGCGGTATCTGCTGGGGCTTTAAAAAGAGGAGTGTCAAATGAAACGGATAACCAAAGCAATTTCGGTGCTGCTGATCGGCATTTGCCTGGCGGTTTCGGTCATTCTGCCGGTGACGGCAGCGGCCAGCACCACGATGTATTTTTCTCAGAAGAGCCTGGAAATCGGGGGGCAAATTACCGTTACCGTGCGGTATTCTCTCCCCGAAGCCGGGTATGCCATCGGCGGCAGCCTGTTTTATAACAGCGATCTGTTCGAATATGTCGGGTCAGACAGCGGCACCAACAACCGGGGCAGTTATGTCACGATTGCCATACCGATTGAGGATTCGGATATCAGCGTTTCCTTTACTTTCCGGGCCAAATCGGCCGGGAGCGGTTCGTTTGAACTGCGAAACGCCAGCTGGTCGGATGCCGATCTGGAAATGCCGATCGGCGGCTGTTCGGCGGCCGCCACCGTCACCGATCCGGCCGGAAGTTCTTCGTCGGGTTCTTCCTCCTCCCCGGGGCAGACTTCCTCTGCCACCCCGACCGATCCGACCGACGGAACCGATCTTCGGCTCACTTCGATTTCGGTAGCCAAAGGGGAACTTACCCCGGCTTTTTCTCCGGATGTGCGGGAATATCGGGTCACGGTTCCCTATGAACATACCGACGGCATTCTCTACTGCAAGGTGAAAGACCCGAATGCCAAAATCTCCATTGTCGGGGAACGGGAACTCAAGGTGGGGCTGACCACCCGTCAGATTGTGGTGTCCTCCAAATCCGGAAAGAAAAACACCTACACGGTGATTTTTAACCGTCTGGATGAAAACGGAAAGGATGTTTCGGTTCCCGAAGAAGCCATTACCGTGGAGGTGGAGGGAAAGGTTTATACGGTTTCCACCGATCTTTCGGGCCTTCAGGTTCCTTCTTCCTTTAAACAAACCACGGTGGATTACCGGGGAAAAACCGTTCCGGGCTTTTCCGACGCGGCCGAAAAACGGGTGGTTCTCTACCTGCAGTCCGATGACGGCACCGGCGGCCTTTTCACCTATGACGCCGAAAAAGGGTTTTCCCGGTTTCTCTATCTGGATACCGAAGTCGCCACCTATATTTTCCTGGAGCCGCCCAAGGATCAGCAGACCCCGGCCGGCTACTTCCGCACTACCTACGAGTTCCCCTCCGGCAAGGTGACCTGCTGGCGGTACGACGATGCGTCCTATGCTACCTATCTGATTGTTTACGGGGTTTCTCCCCAGGGAAATACGGAATATTTCCGGTACGATACCGCCGAAAAAACCATTCAGCGGTTTCCGGAATTTTCCGGCAGTGTCGCAACGGTGCATGAAACGGCTCCGAAAAATGTTTTCCGGGCAGCCCTGCTGATTTGCCTGTTGATCTTTATCGGGCTGATCTTCCTGGCTGTAGTGGCCCTCTCGGTGGTGC
>CAKSNI010000016.1 GCA_934476025.1 uncultured Eubacteriales bacterium
AACCGGATGAGGGGACTTGAAAGGGTCCCTGCGGGCAAAACCCCGGTCTGACGAACAGAAACTGCCTATAAGGCATTTTGAAATGGATGCGTTTGCAAGACAAAACAAAGTCCGATACTGCCCGAGTTTCAAGGTGTAAATGCAGCAGATACATGAGGTGAAAGAGATTGCGCTTACCCGAGGAGGTCTTGCAGACAGAGAAATCGGTAGGAACAACGAACTTCCCGTAGTCAGGGCAGGAAACTTGATACCGTATTGAACAACCTAAAGGGATTTATGCGGGGAATTGCCGGAACGGTAGCCGTTTTCAAATTGTTTGTAAATACTTTTGGCGTAGCCGCAATAGCCCTCTGCCTGTTCGGAAAAATGGGTGCGCCTTGCGTAACAGACCCCGACCGGCACGCAGCGCCCATAAAAACGCTCCTTTTGCCGGGCCTTTTGTTTTTGGCCAAAACCGGCCTGCCGGCGCTTTGATTTTTCTTTGTGAAATGAAAAAAGGCACCTACAGTTGTAAGTGCCTTTTTCTGGTGACCCGGACGAGATTCGAACTCGTGTTACCGCCGTGAAAGGGCGGTGTCTTAGGCCTCTTGACCACCGGGCCGAATGGTGGTGGCGGCAGTGGGATTTGAACCTACGACACTGCGGGTATGAACCGCATGCTCTAGCCAACTGAGCTATGCCGCCGTATGGTCAAGACCTCAAGTGACTAAACCATTATAAACGGACAAGCGGGTTTTGTCAAGAACTTTTTAAAATATTTTTCAGAATCTCACAAAAAGCCGGAAAAGGCCGCCGAAAAGCCGGAGGAAAGGTCTTTTGCGGATCGTCGCCCTCCCCGGTCAGCCCTCCGAAAGTGCCGTATGGGCCGAAGAAGGGAGCCGGACTTTGCTATAAAATCTGCCCGGGCAGTGAATTTTTCTTGAACAATTCCGGTAAATGGTGTATAATATCTGAGAATGTGTGTCGGTTTTTTCTAAAATCGAAAAAATGCCTTCACATTTTATAGTTTGTTTACACATAGCCGCGGCAGCCGCGGTAAAATGAAGTTGTGTGATTCCGCCGGAGGCGGAAAGTTTAAAAACGGGAGGAACTGTTTTATGATCGAGGTGTCCGGGCTTTCCAAGCGTTACGGAAACCACCTGGCGGTAGAAAACGCCAATTTCCGCATTGAAAAAGGCGAAGTCGTCGGCTTTTTGGGGCCGAACGGTGCCGGGAAATCCACCATTATGAATATTTTAACCGGGTATCTTTCCCTGACAAGCGGAACGGTAACCATCGACGGTTACGATATCATGAACAATCCGGAGCTGGCCAAAAAGCGGATCGGGTATTTGCCGGAAATTCCGCCGCTGTATCTGGATATGACGGTTCGGGAATATCTGAGCTTTATTTACGATTTAAAGAAGGTGCGTTTCCCCCGGGAGGATCATATCGGGGAAATCATCCGTCTGGTGCGGATCGGCGAAGTGCAGAACCGGCTCATCAAAAACCTGTCGAAAGGGTATCGTCAGCGGGTCGGCATTGCCGGGGCGCTGGTCGGCAACCCCGATGTCCTGATTCTGGACGAACCGACGGTTGGCCTGGATCCGAAGCAGATCATCGAAATCCGGGAACTGATTGCCAAACTCGGCCGCAATCATACCGTCATTTTAAGTTCCCATATTCTTTCGGAAGTGCAGGCGGTGTGCGAACGGGTTATCATCATCAACCGGGGGCATATCATTGCCGACGATACCCCCGATAACCTTTCGAAGAATCTTTCCAACGATCATTCCCTGATTGCCCGGGTGATCGGCCGGGAAGAGGATGTTCTGGGGGTTCTCCGCAGCGTCCGCGGCGTGCAGAGTGTGGTTTGCCTGGGCGAAAAGGAAAGCGGAACCCGGGATTATCACATTACCCCGAAGGAAGGGGAAGACATCCGCGCGGATGTTTTCCGCCGGCTGGCCGAGCGTCAAAAAGTGATGCTTTCGCTGAAAACCAATGAATTGACCCTGGAACAGATCTTCCTGCGGCTGACCGACGAGGATGAAATCGAATGGCAGGGTACGGTTGCCCCGTCCAAAAAAGGAAAATCCAAGGTTGATCCGGCCGTCCGGGAGGCCGCCGCGCAGGCGGTTGAGGCGGCACAGGATGAATCCAAAACGCAAGAACCGGAGCAGGTGCCGGTCAAGGAGGAAACCGAAGAATGAGCGCGATTTATAAACGGGAGCTGAGAGCTTCCTTTTCGTCCATGATTTCGTACATTTTCCTGGCGGCCTTTGTGCTGGCGGAAAGCGTACTGTTCTACATTTTATACAGCAACGGCAGCACCAGCGTTTATGCCATTCCTTTCAGCTATCCGCTGTATATGACCGTCTTTTTACTTCCGCTGCTCACCATGCGAAGCATCAGTGAAGACCGGCGTCTGAAGGTGGATCAGGTGCTTCTGACGGCACCGGTCAAGGTTTCGGCTATTGTGCTGGGCAAGTTCTTTTCCTATGTCACCATTTACGCCCTGGCCTTTTTGCCGACCCTGATTTTCCAGATCATTGTTTCCTATTATCAGTCCTTGAACTGGCTGATATATCTGTATGCTATGCTGGGAACCGTTCTGTTCGGGGCGGTGCTGATTTCGATCGGTATTTTCATTTCGTCCCTGACCGAGAGCACGGTTATTTCGGCGATTCTGACCATTGTTGTCAATTTGGTTATTATGTTTATCGCTGACCTGGCCGGCATGATCGGGGTATCCTGGCTGACCAAAGCGTCGGAAAAGATTGCGCTGTTCCAGGTGTATTCCAACTTCAGCACCGGCGTGTTCCGCATTACCGATATTGTGTATTTCCTGTCGATTACGGCGCTGTTCTTATACCTGAGCGTGCGTTCGATGGAAAAACGCAGATGGGCGTAAGGGGGAGGAGATTATCATGGCTTTGAAAAACAAGAACCTCTTTAAACGCGGCGGCTATGCCGTGGCGGCCATCGCGCTGGCGATTGCCGGAGTTATTGTGCTCAATGTGCTGATGGGTGCGTTGAGCAAACGGGTGAATCTGGAATACGATATGACAGCGGAAAAGAAAAATACCGTCAGTCAGGAAAATATCGATTATATCCGTTCGGTGGATAAAGATGTCACCATTTATGTGCTGGCGGCTTCGCCGGAGGATTATACCGGCGGATATCTGGAATATTATACCGAGCAGCAGATGCATGCGGCCAAAACCACCGAATACTATAAACAGACGGTTCGTTTTCTGGAACAGTATGAGGAACTCAACAGTCATATCAAGGTGCGCTATATCGACCCCTACGGAACGGAAATG
Organism: uncultured Eubacteriales bacterium; assembly: GCA_934476025.1. Lineage (GTDB taxonomy): Bacteria > Bacillota > Clostridia > Oscillospirales > Acutalibacteraceae > SIG607. Next base: position 3,303 of record CAKSNI010000016.1, read on the forward strand.
GCCGATATTACCCAAAAGTTCGGCACATCCTTCAGCTACGGCGACCTGATTGTTTACAGCTCGTTCAAAACCGATTCGGGCGCGCAGCAGGAAAACCATAAATCGCTCACCTTTACCGATATTTACAATTATGAAGACAGTTCCGGGAACGCCCAGTACGGCATGGATTATTATTATCTGAGCGGATCGAAACTGGAAACGGCGCTGACCAGTGCCATCGCCAATGTCACCAGCGAAGATGTGCGGAAACTGGCCTTTTTGGCCGGCCACAGCGATGAGAATGCTTTTTCCTACCTGCGGACCCTGCTTTCGCTGAACAACTTTACGGTTGAGGATATTTCCGATACCCGGATCACCTCGATTTCTTCGGAATACGATGGGGTAATCCTCTGCAAGCCCTCTTCCGACTTCCTGCCGGATGAACTGGATGCGTTGGATGCCTTCTTGGAAAATGACGGCAAAAAGGGCAAGTCTTTCTTCTATTATGCCGACAGCCATTACCAGAATCTTACCAACTTCAACGCCTTTTTGGAAGAATGGGGCATTTCGGTGCAGCAGGGCATTGTTTTTGAAACCAATGACAGCTTCCATACCCGGAATTCCTATTCCACTCTGTTCAGTTCGGCAAAAGACGGGGATCTTTCCTTCCTTTCGGGCAGCCAGTTCTTTTTGAGCGGATACAACGTCCCCATGACCGAAAGCGGAACCGGCTACGGCGGAAGAGAAACCCAGACCGTCCTTTCCACTTCGGCAACGGCGGTGGCCGCTCCGCTGGACACCCCCGAGGATACCGATGTTTCGGGCAACGGGCTGGAAAAGAAGGAGTATTCCACCTGCATTCTTTCACGGGATGCGGCCTACCTGGATAACAACCTGGTTTGCAGCTATGTCATCGCCTATTCGAGCATCGACTTTATTTCCGAAAGCTATGTTCGGGGCTATGCCAGCTATTGCGATTATAAGTCGCTGGCGCTGTCCGGGGTTCGTCATGCCACCGGTGCCAACCAGACCTCCATTACCTTTGATGAAAAAACCATTTCTTCAACCACCAATGTGTATCTGACCAACAGTGTCGGCGCAACTGTGATGTTGATTCTCTTTGTTGTGGCGATTCCGGTGCTGCTGATCGGGCTTGGTATCTTTGTTGTCATTCGGAGGAGAAATCGCTGATGTCGGAATATCAAAACAACCCCTCTCACGAGGAACCCGGGCAGCCGGCCGAGGAAAAAGCGGCCGCTATGCCCGAAAAACCGGAGGAATTTCTGACCGAAGCCGAGAAAACGGATGAGGCGACCTCAACGATTTTTTCGGCCCCGAAAGAACATACCGGGGAACGCAAAGCCGGGAAACACGCCCTTTTGAAAAAAATTGTGGCGGCGGTTCTCTGCGTGGCTGTTCTGGCCGGAGGAACCGTGGCGGTGATCCGGCTGATCCCCGAGATGGTGAAGGATGATTCCAAAATCGATGCCGCCCAGATGGCATCTCTGTTCAGTTATGATGCTTCCCAGCTCAGTGAAGTGACGGTGACCCGGCCGCAGGTCGAAACGCTGCACCTCACCGGGAAAATGTCCGAAGATTCCGGCAAAACCGCCACCCGAGTATGGAGCCTGGAAGGGTATGACGACGATCTGATCAATCAGACTTCGCTGACCCAGATTGTCGGGTATGCCGCTTCGGTGAACTACACCAAAAAATTTGAAGAGGTGGAGGATCCGGCCACCTACGGGCTGGATCAGCCCAGCATTACCGTAACGGCTCAGGGCGAATCGGTTCCGTCCTACACCCTGACCTTTGGCAATACAACGGCCGACGAGGGCTATTGGTATCTTTCCTATTCGCAGGATCCCAAAACCGTGTATGTCGTTCCGGCCAATACGGCGACCGGCTATCTGGTGCAGCCGCTGGATCTGGCCATTTCCACCCCCATTCCGGCGGTTTCCAAAGAAAATGTGGACAGCAAATTTTATGATGAGGACGGAAAACTGGCCTCTTTTGACCGCATTTCTCTTTCGGGAAATCTCTTCCCGGATGAAATGGTATTCCAGCCGAACGTGGGAGAAGATATTTCTTCTTATGCTACCTATATTACGGTGGCTCCGAAGAAGCGCATCGCCACCAATGTGGACAAACTGCTCAATGTGTTTGCCAATGGGGTGACGGCGGCTTCCTGCGTATCTTTTGATCAATCGGCCGAAAAGGTTCACGCTTTCGGGTTGGACGACCCGGATATTGTTCTGGTGGGCCGGTTCGGGGATTACCGGGCAACCTGGCGGTTTAAAACCGTACCGGATGCCGTGGGAACCTATTATGTTCTTTCCGATACCGATCGCCTGATTCGTACCGTCAATATTGCCAATGCGGAATTTTTGACCCTGCGTGAAACCGATTTCTACACCAAAATCATCGTGATGGAATCCATCAAGGATCTGAGTGGTTTCGAGGTTTCGGGTGAAACGGATCAGGTTTACGCCATTTCGTATAACAGTGATACCGAAGAATACCAGATCACGAAAAACGGGGCGTCGATCAAGGCGGATGATTTCCAGACCTTCTATGCCGATTTCCTGGGGACTTCGGTACTCAGCTACGATACCGTGCCGGTTTCCGGAGAACCTTCGATGACCTTCCGGCTGCAGCACAACAACGGAAAGGAAGAAACGGTGGTTCGCTTCTATCCGGTTTCGGATACGCGCATCCAGTTTTCGGTCGGCGGAGAACAGATCGGGCAAATTGCGGCTTCGGCCTATAAACAGTGGCTCAAATCCCTGAATGCGATAGGATAATCGATATGTTTTGCAAACCAAAAACATCCGCACTGGATTTTATGATTGTCGGGCTGGGGAACCCCGGATCCGAATATGAGGGAAGCCGGCATAATGCCGGCTTTCTCGTGCTGGATATCCTTTGTGAAAAAACCGGAATTGTGCTGAACAAGGAAAAATTCTCGGCCCGGTTCGGCCTTGGGGAAATCGGCGGAAAACGGGGAATTCTCTGCAAACCGCAAACCTTTATGAATGCGTCGGGCAGAGCCGTCCGCCCGCTTTCGGATTTTTATAAACTGCCGCCGGAAAAGATTCTGGTGATTTATGACGATATTTCGCTGGAACCCGGGCATATCCGCATTCGCAAAAGCGGCAGCGCCGGGGGGCATAACGGGATGAAGGATCTCATCGCCTGCCTGCAAACCCAGGATTTTCCCCGGATTCGGCTCGGCGTGGGGGCAAAACCGCATCCCGATTACGATCTGGCGGATTGGGTTCTTTCCCGGTTTTCTCCGGAAATCCGACCGGTGTTTGGGGCGGCGGCCGAACGGGCAGCCGAGGCCGCACAGGTGTGGGTAAAAAACGGAACAGAGGCTGCCATGAATCGGTATAACGGATAAATGGAACAAACACTTTCTTTTTTAAACCCGGTGATAGCTTCCGACCCGGATTTCGATGAACTGTTCCGGGCGGTGGATGCCGGGGCTTTGCCGGCATTGGCTTCCGGGCTTTCCGAAATTCATAAAGCGCTGGTGCTTTCGGCCCTGTCGGCCAAAACCGGAACCCCGATGTGCGTGGTGGTGCCGGATGAATCCGCGGCTCTTTCCCTGACCGGGCTGCTGGAAGCGCTGGGAGTCAAAGCCCTCTATTATCCCTCCCGGGAACCGGAAATCGGAGCGGTGCTGGCCGGCTCCAAAGAATATGAACAACAACGAATCCGCACCCTGTCCGCTTTGGCGGACGGGGATTTTGGCGTTGCGGTGATGAGTATGGAGGCCTTTTGCTTTCCGACTCCGCCGCTGCGTTGGGTGGCGGCCCGTCGGTTTTCACTGGAACCGGGGCAAAGCATTTCGGTAAAGGAATTGACCGGGCGGCTTGTGTCGGCCGGATATACCCGGGTGGAAACGGTGGAGGGAATCGGCCAGTTTTCGCTTCGCGGCGGGATTTTGGATGTTTTTGTCCCCGAATCCGACCAACCGGCCCGAATTGAATTCTGGGGGGATGAAATTGACACGATTTCTTCCTTTGATATTGAAACACAGCGCCGGGAGGACTCTCTTTCCTGTCTGCGGATAATTCCGGCCCGGGAAGTCGGCGGCAGTGAATCCCTGCTGGCCGAAAAACTGCGGGAATATCTGGATACCCACCCCCGCCTGAGCGAGAAGCACCGCCGGCAGGTGGAGGCGGATTGGCAGGCCCTTCGGGAGGGGCGGGAAGTGCCGGGGGACCGGTACGCCGTTTTGCTGCAAAAACCGCGATTTTTTGCCGATGAATTTGAGGGGCTGACCGTGCTTTGCGAAACGGCGACGTTGGAAGAACGGCTTTTGAGCATCCACCGGCAATGGCAGGAGGATTTGGGGCTGTTTACCGAAAACGGATACCTGTGCGAAAACACCGAGTCCCTGCTGCTTTCGGCGGCGGAGTTTGCCGAAAAGACCCGTTGGAGCGTGATTTTGGAACAGTTCCCCCGGGGGCGTTATGAAAACCCGCCGAAGAGTATGGTTTCTTTTCATGTGAAGCGAAACAGCCCCTGGAACGGGGATTTGTCGGTTTTGTGCGAGGATCTTTCCTTTCTTTGTGAACATCACGGCCGGTCTGTGGTGCTGGCCGGCGGCGAAAAGGCCGGGCGGCTGTTGTGTGAGGATTTGCGCGACCGGGGAATCTCGGCCTGTTACCGGGAGAATCCGGAGGTTCTTTCCGACGGGGTAACCGTTACCGTCGGGGGGCTGCCCTGCGGATTTGAACTTGAAAACATCCGATTTTCCTTGATTTCTTACCGGAATGTTTCCGCCATGCCCAAAAAACAGCGCCCGCGGATCAAAGACGCCAAAAGTGTTGGCAGTTTGAGTGAATTGACGGTGGGCGACGCAGTGGTTCACGCGGGGCACGGCATCGGAATTTTTGCCGGAATTCAAAGCCTTGAAAATGCCGGGGTAAAACGGGATTATATCAAAATCCGCTATGCCGGGCAGGATGTTCTGTATGTTCCGGTGACCCAACTGGATCTGGTTTCCCGGTATATCGGGGCCGATTCCCGGGAGGTCAAAATCAATCGCCTTTCGGGGGGAGAGTGGCAGAAAACCCGAAAACGGGTTCGCAAGGCCGTTCGGGATATGGCCAAACAACTAACGGCTCTGTACGCCAAACGCATGGCGATGCCGGGGTACGCTTTTTCTCCCGACAGTGATTTGCAAAATGATTTTGAGCGGCGGTTTCCCTATGAAGAAACCCAGGATCAGCTTCGGTGTGTCCGGGAAATCAAAGAGGATATGGAACGGCCCGTTCCCATGGATCGGCTGCTCTGCGGCGATGTCGGTTTCGGCAAAACGGAAGTGGCGCTGCGGGCTGCCTTTAAATGCATCAGCGAAGGAAAACAGTGCGCCGTGCTGGTGCCCACCACCATTCTGGCGTTGCAGCATTATCAAACCATCAAAAACCGGATCGGGGATTTGCCGGTTGAAGTCCGAATGCTTTCACGCTTTGTCGGGGAAAAACAGCGCGAACGCACAGTCCGGGATTTGGCGGTCGGGGCGGTGGATCTGGTAGTGGGAACCCATCGCCTGATTTCATCAGATATTTCCTTTCGGGATCTCGGCCTTTTGATTGTGGACGAAGAACAGCGTTTCGGCGTGGCCCAAAAGGAAAAACTTAAGGAAAAATACCCCCGGGTGGATGTTCTGACCCTGTCGGCCACCCCGATTCCCCGGACGCTGAACATGGCGATGTCGGGGCTTCGGGATATGTCCTCCATTGATGAAGCGCCGAGCGATCGGCACCCGGTGCAAACCTATGTTATGGAGCAGAATAACGGGGTGCTGTATGACGCCATGCGAAAGGAACTCCGCCGGGGCGGGCAGGTGTATTACCTGCATAACCGGGTAGAGGATATTACCCGGACGGCCGCCCGGATTGCCGCGGCACTGCCCGAGGCAAGAATCCGGGTTGCTCACGGAAAAATGAGCGAGGAAGAACTCTCGGTGATCTGGAAGGATCTGCTTGAACAGCAGATTGACATTCTGGTTTGTACCACCATCATTGAAACCGGGGTGGATGTAGCCAATGCCAATACGCTGATTATTGAAGATGCCGATCATTTCGGCCTGGCACAGCTGCATCAGCTGCGGGGGCGGGTCGGGCGTTCCTCCCGACGGGCCTATGCCTATTTCTGTTTCCGGGGCGGGAAGGCGCTGAGCGAAGAAGCCTCCAAACGGCTGGAAGCCATTCGGCAATTCACCGAATTCGGTTCGGGCTTTCAGATTGCCATGCGGGATCTGGAAATCCGGGGGGCCGGCAGCGTACTGGGCGGTGCTCAGCACGGCAACATGGAAGCGGTGGGGTACGATCTGTATTTGAAACTGCTTTCGGATGCCTTAAAAGAGGAAAAGGAAGGAAAAACCGACCATCCTCTGCTCAGTGAGGAAGAACCCGAACAGCGGGAATGCACGGTGGATCTGAATATTCCGTCCCATATTCCGGAAAGCTATATTGCCTCCCTGCCGGCGCGCCTGGGCATTTATAAACGAATTGCGGCCATCGGCAATGAAGAAGATGCCGCCGATGTGATTGATGAACTGTGCGATCGCTTCGGAGAACCCCCGAAAACCGTGATGGGGCTGATTGATATTGCTCTTTTGCGAAATCGATCCATGCAGTACGGCATTTACGAAATCGTTCGGGAAAAGGACGATGTGATTCTGCATATGAACGAATTTTCAAAGGACCTCTTTTTGAAACTCGGCGGCGTGTTCGGCGAACGGCTTCGGGTGCCGGCCGGCGAAAAACCGGCCCTGGCCATTCGGATGAAAAAAGGGCAAAAACTAACCGATCTGGTCGGAGAAATTGCGTCCAATCTGTAAATCTTGCAAAAATTTATAGACTTTTGTGTGAAAATGCGTTATAATGCAACTGTTACCGTATGCCCCGACAGGGAAGAAGCGGGGCTTTGAAAAACAGGAGGAATTTCCATGAAAATCATGAAAAAACTGGCGGCAGTTCTGGCAGCCGGCGTTGTTTGCGTCAGCTTGGCCGGGTGCCACAAAGCCAATGAAATCGGGCTGAAAATCGGCAATACCGAATTTACCTCGGCTCAGTATTCCTACGCGCTGCTTATGGCAGACAGTCAGGCGAGAAGCAAGGTGGACAAAGCCAAGGCGGCCGATACTTCTTCGGGCAGCTCGGATTCTTCCGCGGCTTCGACCTCTTCGGAAACCGATTATCTTTCCGAAACCGTGGAAGGGGTTTCCTATACCGAATGGGTGGAAACCAAGGCGCTTGAAATGCTGCGGACCTATGCCAAGGTAGCTGACGACTGCCGGGAAAAGAATATCACCTTAACGCAGGAACAGAAAACCCAGGCAAAATCCTATGCCGATTACTATTATAGTCATTATGAAGCCAATTTAACGGCCAACGGCATCGGCAAGGAAACCTACCGCACCATGACGGAATACGGTTACCTGCAGGATGTGTATTTTGACACCCTGTACGGCAAGGGCGGCGAACGGGAAATTCCCGAAAGCGATGTTCAGGCGGCTTTCCGGGAACACTACCGGGTAGCCTATATTCTGCAGCAGGATACCTCTTCGCTGGCCGAAGGGGAAGCGGCAACCTATCTTGAAAAACTGAATGAATACAAAACCCGTCTGGAAGCCGGTGAATCGGCTGCCGTGATCAGCGCCGAAAACGAAAACAAAGAGGCTTCCGAAGTCGGAGAGGAAATCAGCGTTCTTTCGGTACTGGCCGATCCGGATTTCGATTCAAATTATGCCTGCGAATTCTGGGATCAGGTGAAGGACCTTTCGGCCGGAACCGTCACCATTCTGGATGACAGTGAAAAAGGCGGATACATTCGCCTGGTGAAGATTTACGATTCTTCTGCCGACGAAAAATACCTGGAACAGACCGATACCGCCATCCGCTATGCTCTGAAACATGAGGATTTCGAAAACGATCTGGCCCAACAGGCGGCTCAATTGGAAGTAACCAAGTTTAAATCCGCATTAAAGCCCTTCACGGTTAAAAAGATCAAATACGCCAGTACTTCCTCCGCTTCGTAACAAAACAAAACCCCGTCGGCAGCTGAACAGCTGCCGACGGGGTTTTTCTTGTGTGCCCGGCACGCGTCATAACTTGGGGGTGAAAGTCCACTACAGGCCTTTCAGTAGGAACTGTCAGCCGAAGACAAGGGTCCGTCGTGAGGCGGAGTCTGAAAGAAGTCGGATGAGGGGACTTGAAAGGGCCCCTGCGGGCAAAACCCCGGTCTGACGAACAGAAACTGCCTATAAGGCATTTTGAAATGGATGAG
>CAKSNI010000017.1 GCA_934476025.1 uncultured Eubacteriales bacterium
CCTGGGTTTTCGGCTTGTCGAATTTTTCCCGCCGGGCCGAGGAAATCCGCATCATTTTGCGAAGCTTCTCCCGGTCACCGTCGCAAAGGGCGGTTCGCAGCGTTTCGAGTTGGGATGAAAATTTGTCAATAGCCGAAAGCAGGGCCGGCCGATTACATAAAAAGAGTTCGCTCCACATATCGTCATTGATCCGGGCAATCCGGGTCAGATCCCGGAAGGAATCCCCGGTGTAGGTTTCCAGCCCCGGAACATCGGTGGCGCACATCAGCGAAACCGCGATGCAGTGGGTCAGCTGGGAAAGAAAGGCGATCATGCGGTCATGTTCGGCTGCCGTCAACTGCGAAATCCGGGAAAACCCGAGAACTTCTCCGAGTTCGGCGCAAAAATCAATGCCCCATTCGGTGTTCTTTTCGGTCGGAACCACAATGTAGTTGGCTCCGGCAAAAACCCGGTCATCACTGAAGGCCACACCGCTGCGTTCCCGGCCGGCCATGGGGTGGGCCGAAACAAATTCCACGCCCGGCGGCATCAGATTCTGCATGGCCGTAACAATGCTTTCCTTTACCCCGGTGACATCGGTGATCAGACAGCCGGGGTGGAACAGCGCGGCGTTTTCGGCTGTCCAATTCAGCAGAACATGGGGATACAGCGCCAGCACCACAACATCGGCCCAATCGAACAAGGCCTTTTCCGGGGTGGTGCTTCCGGCAGACAAAAACCCATTTTGCAAGGCAAAATCCAGATCTTTTTGTTCTTTGGTTACGGCACGAACTTCGATGCCTTTTCGGGTCAGGGCTTTGGCATAACTGCCCCCCATCAACCCGAGGCCGACAATCAGCACTTTGGTATTTTGGGTGATGTATTTCATGAAATCTCTTCTTCCTGTAATAAACGGACTGGGATCGACAGGGCGGAAAGGTTCTCCCAAAAGGACGGCAGACTTTTGGCCACACATTCCGCCCCCAGAATGGTTCCGCCGGTAACGGTGCACACAACGGCCAGCGACATGGCAATGCGATGATCGTTGTGAGAACAAAGCGCTTCGGTGGGGCAATGAACCCCGCCGGAAACAAAAATTTCGTCTTGCCGCACCGTGACGGCGACTCCGAATTTGCGTAATTCTTCGGCCATGACCTGCCCCCGGTCGCTTTCCTTCAGGCGCAGACGGCTTGTTTTGGTGAGATGCACTCCGTGGTGCAGTGCGCCCAGAGCCATCAAAATCGGTGCCAGATCCGGGCAATCCGAAAGATCCAGCGTCGGACATCCCCGGCAAAGCAAAGGAAATTGTTCGGCATAAACCCGGTCCCCCTGGGCATCCCGATCCGAAAGACCGGTTAAGGCAACGCGGCCGCCAAGGGTATTCAAAGCGGCAAAAAAGGCCGCCGAGGACTGATCCCCCGGAATGGAAAGGGCCTTTGGAGAAACGGCCCGCTGATTCCCCCGAATCCGGTAGTGGCGGGAATCAAGAACCGTGACCGAAACCCCGAAACGCTTCAGCGCTTCCAGGGTAAGTTGAACATAGGACTGACTTTGCAGAGGTGTGGTCAGCGTTAAGGAGCTGTCCCCCTTTAGAAAAGGGAGGGCAAAGAAAAGCCCGGTTAAAAACTGGCTGCTGATATCGCCCGGAAAGGCAAATTCCCCCGGACGCAGTTGGCCGCTGACCGATAGATGGTCGGGGGCTTCCCGAAAGGAAATGCCCTGATTGCGGCAGATTTCCCGATAAACCGACAGAGGGCGTTCAAAAAGCCGTTCGGCCCCGGTAAAGGTGAAATCTCCCCCGAACCGTAGGGATACCGGCAGTAAAAAGCGAAGGGTACTGCCGCTTTCCCCGCAATCCAGCCGGGCGGCAGTGACGGCTTTGGAAATGCCGGTGATTTCGGCCGTTTGCCCTTGAAGGAGAATACCGGCACCCAGGGCCGACAGACCGCCGAGGGTGGCCGAAACATCCCGGTTGGAATCCAGTGGGGAAAGAAGGGTTTTCCCGTCGGCCAGAGCGGCGCAGATCAGCAGCCGGTGGGCGATGCTTTTGGAAGCCGGAATACGGACGGTACCGTGGGCGATTCCCTTTTGAATTTGTGCCATCATGCCTTTTCACCCTTTGCGTGTTCCATGAGCAGATCCATGGCACGGCAGTATCCGTCGGTTCCGAGCCCGGCAAACCAGCCGATGCAGGCCGGGCGGATATAGCTGACCTGACGGAAATCCTCCCGCGAGGAAACATCGGAAATGTGTACCTCCACCGTGGGAATCCCGACGGCCTTGACGGCATCGGGGATGGCGACGCTGGTATGGGTGTAGCCGCCCGGATTGATGACAATTCCGTCAACTTTTTGGTAGGCGCGCTGAATTTCGTCTACCAGATCCCCTTCGTGGTTGGATTGATAAAAGGTAACCAGAACCCCTTTTTCTTCGGCATAACGGCGGATTTTCCGCAGCAGGTCCTCGTAGGTTTCCCGGCCGTAAATATCCGGTTCGCGAATGCCGAGCATATTGAGATTCGGACCGTTGATCACGAGAATTTTCATAAAGTTTCCCTCTTTTCTTCCACCCGTCCGGCCGATTCCAGTTCGGCAATCAACCGGTTCAGGGTTGGTAAAACGCCGTTTTCCGGCCGCAGAATCAAATCAGCTGCCTGTCGATACAGCGGCAAACGCTGCCGGTATTTCTCCGCCATTGCCTTGGGCGTGGCGGTCAGCGGACGGCCGGGCAACACTCCGATTTCTTCCGGAGTGCGGTCCAGAAAAATCAAAAAACCGTTGCGCCGCAAAAGGCGGATATTTTCCGGGTTCAGTACGGCTCCACCGCCGGTGGCCAAAACCGTTCCGCTTTGTGCGGCCGCTTCGGCCAGAACCGCCGATTCCTTTTGCCGGAAGTCGGCCTCGCCGCAGCGCCGCAAATAGTCGGGAATGCTGCCGAATTTTTCTTCGAACATTCGGTCGCTGTCGGTAAAGGACAGCCCGAGCCGACGGGCAAGCTGAAGCCCGAGGGTGGTTTTTCCGCTGCCGGGCATTCCGATGAGAACCAGGTTTTGTTTTTGCATCAGTATGCGGCGGTACACCCGATCGGTTTGCTGCGTCAGCCCGGTCTTTCCGGTAAACAGTTCGGCGGCAGCAGCGGCCTGAGCCACCAGCATATACAATCCGCCGGCCGCCGGGATTCCCCGGTCGGTGGCACTGCGAATCAGATCGGTGGTCAGCGGATGATAAACGGCGTCCAGCACGCCGACCACCGCCGGGAAACGGCTCAAATCCACCGGGCTGGCATTCTCGTTCGGGAACATTCCCACCGGAGTGGTATTGAGAAAAACTTCAATCTGCGAACGCATTTCATCCAGGGTTTCATAGGAAATTTCGCCGTCTTGCGGATGGCGGGAAACCGTCAAAATGCGGGAGGCCTGCCCATTTTGGACTACGGCCCGGGCCGTTTTGGCGGTGCCGCCGGAACCGAGAATGGCAACGGTTTTTCCGGCAAGGGAAATCCCGGCTTTTTGGCAGAGCCGGCCCATCCCGATAAAATCCGTGTTGTAGCCGTACAGTTTTCCGTCGCGGTTGAGAATGGTGTTGACGGCACCGATTTTTGCCGCTTCTTCGGAAATTTCACTCAAATAGGGGATGACCGTTTGTTTATACGGGATTGTGACATTGATGCCGCGAAAGTTTCGTTCGGTTAAAAAGGCATCGATCCGGTCTTTCGGAATTTCTTTTAAACAGTAGTTATAATCGGCCAGCAGCCGGTGAATTTCCACCGAGTAACTGTGACCGAGTTTTTCTCCGATGCATCCGTATTCCATAGATTACTCCTTCCCGGCCAGCCAGTCGGTGCCGAACCGAACCGTGAGCAGATCGGATAGGGAAATAGCCGTCATGGCATCGACAACCGCCTTGGCACGGTGCACAACGCAGGGGTCGTGCCGCCCGGTAATGGTAAGAGTGACATTTTCGCCGGTGATAAAATTGACCGACGGCTGCGGCTTTGCAATGGAGGGGGTCGGTTTAACGGCACAACGGAAGAGCAGCGGCATTCCGTTGGAGATTCCGCCGCCGATTCCGCCCATGTGATTGGTGGCGGTTACTACGGTTCCGTCTTGCATTCGATAGGCATCATTGACCTGACCGGCCCGGGCATCTGCCAGGGCAAAACCGTCGCCGAATTCCACCCCTTTCACGGCCGGAATGCTGAACAGTGCGTGGGAAAGAACGCTTTCCAGGCTGTCGAACCAGGGTTCTCCCACTCCGGCCGGAAGCCCGACCACCGCGGTTTCCAAAACACCGCCCACGCTGTCACAATCGGCCTTGGCCTGCAGAATGGCCTGTCGCATCGCCTCGCCTGCCGTGGCGTTTAAAACCGGGAAGGCGCTGTGGGCAAGCTGTTCGGCCTGAGGCAAAATGGCGGAAAAATCAAAGGAAGTATCGGCAATGCCGGCGATTTTCTGAATATGGGTCGCAAGAACAATCCCCCGTTTTTGCAGAGCCGACTGAAGAATCGCGCCGGCTGCTACCAGGGGAGCGGTGATGCGGCCGCTGAAATGACCGCCTCCGTTCGGATCGGAAAAACCGTGGTACTTGCAAAAGGCGGGGTAATCGCAATGAGCCGGACGGGCTTTTTGGGCCAAATCCGAATAATCCCGGCTTTTTTTGTCCTGATTGGGAATCAGAAGGCACAAAGGCGTTCCGGTGGTTTTCCCTTGATAAACGCCGCTTTCAATGATCAGAGGGTCCGGTTCTCGGCGTGCGGTGGACAGATCGCCCGAAGGGCGGCGAAGGGCCAGTTTTTCGGCGATTTCGGCTTCATTCACCGGAATTCCCGGGGCAAGCCCGTCCAGTACGGCTCCGACAGCCGGACCGTGGCTTTCCCCAAACAGGGTGACGGTAAGAGCATTTCCGAATGTATTTTTCATGACAGAGAAAGCACCTCCCGGCAGGAATCGGCTATTTCTTCCGGCGTCATTAGCCGGGTTTCATAGCTTCCGATTTTTGGAACCCGGATTACCGTAACGGTGCCGTCGCCGGCTTTTTTATCGTGGGAAATCGCTTCGATCAGGCAGTCCCGACGGCAGCGGTAGGCTGTCGGCAGATCCAGCCGGTGCAGCTGTTTGGCCAGGCGTTCCCGGACTTCGCCTTCGGTGACGCACAACATACCGATGCCCACGCATTCCCCGTGCAAAAGCGGAAAGGCCTCCCGGGAGCTCAGGCTTTCAATGGCGTGGCCGACGGTGTGCCCGAAGTTGAGAATTTTCCGCAGCCCGGCTTCCTTTTCATCCCGGGAAACCACATCGGTCTTCACCTTCAGCGCCCGGAGGATGATTTCTTCCATATCCATCGGATGTTCAAAGGATTCAAACTTTTTAAACGATTCGGCATCCGAAGTGGCAAACATTTTGAGCGCTTCGGCCAGTCCGCAGCCTGTTTGACGGGAATCCAGCGTTTTCAGAACCTGCGGATCGATGAGAACCCCTTTGGGCTGATAGAATGCCCCGACCAGATTTTTGTATCCGGCAAAATCGATGGCAACTTTGCCGCCTACCGAGGAATCTACCTGAGAAAGCAGGGTAGTGGGAATGTTGTAAAAATCAATGCCGCGCATATAAGCAGCGGCGGCAAAACCGCCCAGGTCGCCGATTACACCGCCGCCGACGGCAATCAGCCGGTCTTTGCGGTCAAATCCGAGATCTACCAGCGTTTTCAGCACCCGGAAAAGGGTTTCGGGACATTTATTCTGTTCCCCCGAAGGAAGCCGCAAAATGTGAGCCTTTTTGCAAAGGGCGGCGACGGTTTCGGCATAAACGGCCGGAACCCCTTCATCGGTCAGAATCAGACTTCGGTTGCCCGTCCCGAAAAGCTCGGCGGCTTTGGAGAGCGCCCCGTTTTCTACGGTAATCGGATAGGATTTTTCCGTTTCTTTGAGATGTACGGTCAAAACGGACATAGGGATCACTTCCTTTCCTCAGACATTGCTCAAAAGTTTTTCTTCATAAAAGCTTCCCAGCAGCCTTACGGTATTGCAAACGGTTTTCAGATCGGTCAGCATCAGACGGCCGTTCTCGCCGCCGATATTGCCGTCACCCTCGGTGTAAAAGAAATACGACCAGTTTTCCTGCCCGGTGGGATGGCTTTTCAGACATTTCAGGTTAAAATGATTGCGGCTGATGATGGTGATGGCCTTTTCCAGCGCGCCCGGTTCGTTTTTGGTGCTGAACAGCAGGACAAAATGCCGGTCACGGGGATGAACTTCACAGGGGCAGGGAGAAAAAACGGCAAACCGGGTGGTGTTGTCTTTGCTTTCATTGATACCCGAACGAAGCACCGAAAGCCCGTAGATTTCCGCCGCCTTCCCCGAAGCGATGACCGCCACATCCCGCTGCTGCTGTTCTTGGAGCGATTGAGCCGCCAGGGCGGTATTTACGGTGGGAACCAGCTGCCAGTCGTGTTCGCTCAAAAAGGGCATACACTGGGAAATGGCCTGCGGATGGCTGCGGACCTCCCGGATATCCGAAAGTTTGACCCCGGGGAGAGCCAAAAGGCTTTGAGTCAGCGGCAGATCATAGATTCCGCTGATGGAAAGGGTGCCCTTGTAGGCCAAATCCATCACCCCGGAAACATCGCCGACATAACTGTTTTCAATGGGAAGCACCGCACAGTTGCACTCCCCGGTTTCCGCCTTGCGGTAAGCCCCGGCAAAATCCGGGCAGGAAACCGTTTCGGCACTTTCGAAAATCAGGGAAGCGGCCAGATGGGCAAAAGCTCCCGGTACGCCGCTGTAGGCCACCGTCATCTTTTCAAGCAGCAGTTTCTGATAGAGTTTGGACTGCCGGACGGTTTCTTTTAAAAAGGAAAGATAGTACGGCCGGTACAAAGGATTGACCTGCCCGGCACGCGAAGAAAACAGCTGTTCCTCCCGAACTTTATCTTCCACCGGCAGCCCGTGTTCCTTTTTAAAGGCCGCGACGGATTCGGCCGCTTTCATGCGCTGAACAAACAGTTCGGCCATTTGTCGGTCGGTTTCGTCGATGGTTTTTCGGGCCTGTTCCAAGAGATCCATATTTTTTCATCCTTTCGTAAAGTACCAAAAACAAAAAGTCCGCAAACAGAACCACGGGGAACTGTCGGCGGACTTTCTCAATTTTCACATTGCCTGACGGACAAACAAAAAACTGCCATCGCAATCAGTCGGAAACAACAGAAAGACCGCTTTGATGGTAGTAATAAAATCGAACGGTAACAAAACGAGCCATCACGGGTTCCTGCCTTTCTTTTCTGAATCTATCCGTAGTATAGTCCGTTTTGGGGGATTTGTCAACCGAATCCGGCAAGATTTTCAAAAACTTTCCGTTCCTGTCAAACCGGGCAAAATCCGGCTGTCGGTTTTTGTGCTTTTTGCTGATATCCTTCCGGATGTTCCGGCAATCGGGACCCGGTGAAACGATACGGCCGTGAAAAGCCATTCCGATTATATGAGTTACGGGCTGCATACCGAACGGTATTCCGATTGCCTGGCGGTGCCGTCCCTTTGCGAAAAAACCGGAAAATGGGAACGGATTTCGTTTGAGGAAGCGCTGAAAAACGGCAAATACCCGGCCGGCGCTTCCTATGCCGTATCCAAAGACGGACAACATTTTGAACAAAGCGGATGGTTGATTCACGCCGCGCGCAATCCGAGCGTTTATCCGGGTGCAACCGGGCTGAAACTGTATGCCGGTTATGCGGCCAGCGGGGTATGGCAGGCAAAAACCATGGAGCAGCCTTTTGAAAAATGCGACGAATCCTTTGATTTTGCCGGTGGGTCGATCATGCGGAATTCCACGGAATGCCCCTCCTTTTTTGAATGGAACGGTTATCGGTATTTGCTGATCGGATTTACCGGGTATTTCCGTACCGAAAAGAACAGCGACGAATATTTGGATGCGGCCGCCGCCGGGGAACCAATCTATGAGGGACTGTGCGTGCCGATGGTCACCTCCTTTTTCGGGAACCGCCGGATGGTTGCCGGTTGGCTGAACGGTGCCGGTTGGGCCAGTGTGGTGGTTCATCGGGAGCTGATTCAGGAGGAAAAAGGCCGCCTTGGCATGAAATGGGTGGAAGAAACTCTGGCGGAACTGAAAAACGGCAAGGCGGAAACCGTTTCGATGAAAGAAGGCTGCCCGCTGAACGGAGAAGCGGAAACAGCCTATCTGGAACTGGAACTCCATCTTCCCAAAAACGGGAAGGCGGCTCTGGTGTTTTTGAACGAACAAAAGGAAGGGTGCGAACTTCAGTGGGACGCCGCGCGCGGTCGGATGCAGTTTGCCGACGCCCAAAAGGACGGTGCCGACTTTGCGCTTCCGCTGGATACCGTTTTGGAAAAAATGCAGAAAGTCGATCCGGCTATTCGGGATTTTCACCCGCTGGTGGGCAATGATACGCCTCAGTCCTCGGTGAATTTTGCCCTGTCGGACATTCCGTTTGAAGAATCGAATCGGGTTCGTCTGATCATTTCTTATATCCGCCGGCTGAACAGCAGCGTGATTGATGTGGAATTTGCCGGAAAACGCACAGCGGTTTCCCTGCGAAACGGTCTGCGGGTGAAAACCGTTCGCGCGTTGACCGAAAACGCCGAATTCACCGGGGCCCGGCTGATTCGGACCCCGGTACAAAACCGGGATGTGCTGGCGCGGTTTTTCGCAAACCCGTCCCATTCCTGAACCATCGACGGCAACGGCCTGTTCGCAGATCCATAGCTCCGGCCCCCTCGAAAACACACCCGGTAAGCAGCTTTTTGCTTACCGGGTGCGTTTGGTTGTGTGTTTCGGCGAAAAAACAAAGGCGGCGGGAACACAGATCAAGGAGGCCGGATGATTTTCGTCTTGTACCATCCCAGCCTCCCTCTGATGGAGAAGGCGGCAAAACGGTGTTTTGCCGTGTCGGGTGATTCCCTCAGGAGAAAACGGGACCCTTTAATACCACCCAAACAGACGAAGCAGCCCCTGATAGAAGGCCCCGTAACGGTCCCATTCTCCCTTTAGTTCGACCATTTGTTTTGCGGCGGCATCAACGGGTTCCACGGCGGTGTTGATTTGCGATCCCACTTTTTCCGAAACCGTTTGCTGCTGAATCGAGGCGGTCAGGCAGTTGGATCTGCCGGCGGACTATCGGGAAGCGGTACCGTTCGGGATGAACGATGTCCGGAAAAACCGGCACCTGTTGAGCGGTGTTTATGACAGCATGGGGCGGGATGAGATGAAGCGCTTTTTTTATGCTGATTTTATCGGAATTACCCGAAAGGCGGTCGGGGACGCGCAGCGCCAGGCCGGCGTTTGCGCCAGGGGGATTGTAAGGAGTTTCTGGCACATTTTTGTACCGAGGCGATTGCCGGACTTTTGATTGATGAATTTACCGATCAGAGCGGGCATGATTCTCAAAAGGCAGCCGATTATTTTGCACGGGTTCCGGAAGGTTCTTTACCGGCCGTTCTTCAATCGGGCGGCACCGGTCCATCGACCGGATTTGCCCGGCAGAAAACGATATCTGCCGGGCTTCGGGCAGCAGAAAGCCCCCGGGGATTCCCGCAAACGCGGGAATCCCCGGGGGCTTATTTTGTTTTCAGGCATCAGCGATCCAAAGGGGTAAAACGGGGTTTTACGGTGTCGCCGGTGAACACTTCCTCCAAAAAGGCGTGCGCCGGGCGAACCCAGAGTTTTCGGTCGCCGTACAGCGCCCGGTAAACCACCAATTCTTCACCGGTTTCGCTGTCGGTGGCGGTGTCAAGCAGTTCGTATTCCTTGCCTTTAAAGTGGCGGTATTTGCCCGGAGTGAGTGAAAAGGGGGTGTGATGAGCATCCGACTGCAAATGGAAATGCTCCGGCTGGGGATGACGATAACCATGGGTGCCGCCCTGGGTGAATCGGAGGAATTTTTTGCAGGAAAGGGTGTTATAAAGAGCCATAACGGTGGCCGGCGGACAGGTGTAGTCCCCGAGATAGGCATCAATTATCGTGGTGCAGGTGACACCGGTTGCCTGGGCGACGGTATCAAAATAGCGAAGCCCCGGCGCAAAGGCCGGCCGCCAGCCCGGCAAATACCCGTTGGATTCGGCCTTTAAATTGCAGAACCACGGAATGGCGATTTCCAGCCGGGTTACGGCACGGCAGTGAGCCGCTGCGGTGGTGGCCTGCAGAGCGCCCTGGCTGCCGCCCTTTAAAATCAGGTTGCGGCCGTCCCACTTCGGCAGGGTCTGGGCGAATTTTGCGGCGCACAGATTGCGAATGGCCATGTTTTTCCAATAGCAGGTGTCGGGAGAGGCGTTTTCTTCTTTGGAAAAACCATAGGCAAGCAGCTGCGGATATTTCTGATTCATCAGAATTGTATCGAATCCGTTTTCAATGCCGTGGGCGTTGACCGAAAGGGTGATGGCGTTCGGCATATAAAACTTTTTCGCGCCGCAGACGCTGTAGCCTTCAAACCACAGATAAATCGGGTAACATCCCGGCGTGTTCGGAAGGGTAAGATAGCCGGAAGCCGGGGTATCAATGGGGGTGGAAATGCGGACATCAAAGGAAGTATAGTCGTCCCCGGCAAAGGGAACCGGCACCGGCTCTTTGGAAAGCAGCTGCGGCGTGAAATTCTCAATCTGCTTTTCGATTTTTCCCCAGAAATCCGCGTAATCGTCCGGCAGGGTATCGGCGTAGGAAATGGACTCCACATCGGCTCCGGCGCCGCCTTCCAATACCTCAAAACCCGGATCGGGGGTATCGTCCGGTGTCATGGCACGGCAGATTAAATGAACAAACCCGGGGCGTGAAAGGGTAACGGAGAGAACCAGAGGGGAATAGGGGGTGATGCGGGCCAGACCGTCCTTGCTTTGCCCGTCATCGGTGGCCAGATGGTAGCGGACATAACGGCATTCGGCCGGCTGGGTGTGGTCTTTGGCTGTGACGGTCATCACGATCGGCTCGCCGACGCGGTAGGAAAGCGCCGGACGATCGGTTTGAAGCAGAAAATATTTCATAAAATGGCTCTCCTTATAATCGGTTGAATGTTGGGTTCAGTATAGCACGGTTTCTTTGAAAAAACAACCCTAAAAACGCCGGAAGATCATAAAAAATGCCCTATGCGGCCGTTCAAAAAAAGCGGGGGCAAAAAGCGGTTCGCCCCGGGAAAATTTGCGGCCTTTTGGGGGGCTGCCCCTGCCTGAAAAGTTGAGTTGCCGGCCGCCGATCGGGGCTCTTGAAAAACAAAAATTGTCTAAAAAATCCAAAAGGCGGTTTTTAAAAACAGGATCGAAAATTTCTTTTTTGGGCCTTGAAACCGTCGAAAAGCGGAGATTCCGTCCTCTGAAAAC
>CAKSNI010000018.1 GCA_934476025.1 uncultured Eubacteriales bacterium
GGAAATTTCGGTATCGGCCTTTGGCGTTACCGAAAAGGAAACCGTTTGACCGGGAAGTACCCGGCCGGCATATTCGGTTTCCCCGATTTTTACCAGGAGGAACCCACCGGAAACGGAATTCCCCGTAACCCCGGCCGAAAGCTCATACCGGGTACCGGCAGACAGCCGAAGGGGATCCGCCGCGTACTTACTTT
The DNA here is from genome assembly GCA_934476025.1 of uncultured Eubacteriales bacterium. Taxonomy (GTDB): domain Bacteria; phylum Bacillota; class Clostridia; order Oscillospirales; family Acutalibacteraceae; genus SIG607. The sequence continues at coordinate 195 of CAKSNI010000018.1, forward strand.
TCCGATCGGTCAGTTCCACGGCGGTAGCCGCCGAATCGCCGGCCGCCCGATAAGAAACCGCAAAACGGGTGTTGCCGGAAGAAACCGGTGAAATGCCGCTGCCAACCGAAGCGGTAAACCAGGCCCAGGTGGCCGAACAAAGGCAGAGCGCGCACAAAACCATGCTGAGTATCGCCGCCCAAAGGCAGCCGACGGTGCCGAAAGGCCGTTTGTGCCCCGGCCCGGCTGTTTTCCGGTTTTCCGCATGAGATGGTTTCACGGTCCAACATCCTTTCTTAAAAAACGAAACGCTGAAAAATTACAGAGTAGAGATAGCCCAAACGCCGTCTGCCTGACGGGTCACTGTAACCCCACTGCTATGATAAGAATCCGCTTTGTGTTCGCGTTTGTGCTTTGATTGACCATAAAATCCTCTTCCTTCAAAAAGCGATAATATGTAAAAGAGCCTTCTGCTTGTTTTACCAAAATTCAAAAAAACGGTCAATCGGTACCGGAGGAAGGCGTTTCGGAATCCTTCGAAGGTTCCACCGGGTTTCCGTCAGAGGGAGAAGCGTCGGAACGCTCCCGCAATTCCTGCTGCATCCGCCGGATTTCCTCCAGCATTTTCCGGTTTTCTTCCCGTTCCTGATCCAATGCCGAGCGTTCTTCCTGCAGGCTGCGGTTCTGTTCGGCCTTCATCTGACGGAACAGAGAGATACAGTGCAGCCCCTCCATCAGAATGATGGCCAAAAAAGGAATGAGAATGCAGACGATATACCCCGGAACGGTTTTCAAAAAGATGAAAAACCGCCCCACTCCGGGAAAGTGTTTCCGGTATTTCCCCAACACATAAGGGTAGGTAACCACCGTTTCATCATCGGTATCGGTGGTGGTGCCGTAGGTGATAAACCCGGGATTGCCGTTTTCATCGGTCGTCAAACGACGGATTTTATGGGTGACGGTTTCCCCGAAATTGTAGGAATTCTGGGAAATGTAAGCGATAATGTCGCCTTCCTTCAGGGTAGCCGGATCGGTTTGCCGAACCACAACCAGATCCCCGGACCCGAAATCGGTCGCCTGCATGGAATCCGAAAGAACAAGAAACGCCCGATAGCCGAAAAGAGAGCGATCCGTCCGGTTAAACCGGGAGGACAGCAGGGTGAACATCATCATACAAACCGCTAACGCCACAACCGCCCATACCAAAACCTTCCGAAGAATATTCAGCGTTTTTTTCATGTCGGTTCCTCCTTGAATCAACAAAAATCCCGTTTTCGGCTTCCAATGCCGTGCCGGATCGGCCGGTCGCCCGTCAGTTGAATTCGGCCGTCGGATTGTTCTTTTGCTGAACCGCCTCGGCCGTCAGCTCAAAGGAAAGCGACTCGTTTTGAGAAGCATTGCCGCTTTCGGCAGGGTATTCGAAGGTAATCCGCAGCGTTTTTTCCTCCCCGGAACAAAGCGGAAAAGCCCTGGTGGATTCCTTCTGCAGCTGTTCGGGTGTTCCGGTAAAAAGAAGGGTTTCACCGTCCTGCAGCGTTACGCGAAGAAGGGTTTGCAGCCCGCCTTGCAGCTGAGCAAACCGAAGGCGGCAGTAGGCATCGCCGGTGCCGGTATTGGTCAGGGTGAATTCTTTTTGCACCCTCATGCCGGGTTCGAATAGAAATTCCTGTTGGCTGATTACCGGTTTTCCTCCATTGAGATCGATCGAAACCGTACCGGTGGCAAACCGGTTCTGTTCTATCCGCACTTCGCTGAAAACCAGCGCGGCCGTAGTAATCACAAAACAAACCGCCAAAAGAATCATCAGGAGGATTTCTCCGGCCAGCCTTCTGCCGGTGGGCTTTTTAAGGCTCTTCATGCTGTGATTCCTCCTTTTTGGAGCGGCGCCGGAAGATCAGCAAAACCACAATGACCACGGCGCAGACCGCTGCGGCGGCTGCCGGAATCCAAAAGCCCCGGTCCCCGGTTTGAGGATTTAAGTTTTCCGGTTCCTCGGCCTGCCAGCAAAAATCCGCCGTTAAAGCCCGGTTCTGATACTCATTTGTAACCGAAGAATCCAGAAAAACCTGACATTCATATACCAGTTCGGCCTGTGCATTTTTTCCGCCGGTCAGGGTGTTGCGGATTTCGGGCAAATCCCGCAGCAGGCCGTCATAAACCGTCTGCCCGTCCTGAATCAGCCGGAGTTTTAAGACCTCCGCCAATTTTTCATACCCCGGATAAACCCGGCAGGAAAAGCGGACCGTTACCTGATTGGAAAAAGAAACCCGAAGGCGATAGGTTTGCTCCAAGGAATCCCCCGGAAAAAGATTTTCGGCCCGGAAGGCTTGATTTTCCGACGGATGACGGCGAAAAAGCAACAGCTGCTTTTCCGGTTTTTCCGATGAGGGAGAATCGGCCGCAAAAAGCAGCCCGTCGGGCACTTCCAGCGTTGAGCCGGTTTCCTCAAAACCGCCCGTTTCCGTTTTTCCGGTTGAAGAAGACTCCGAAGAAGCCGGATTCACCGTAATCACATTTTCCCCAACCGAAGCCGCCGGAGTATACCGGGCGGAACGGCTTTTGAGCAGGGTCACGGCCAGAGCAGCCAGGCTGACTGCGAGCAGCACCGACAAAACCGCGATGATCCACCGGATTTTTCGATTTCCGGCATAATTTCTTTCAGCCGCCATGATCGATTCTCCTTTCCGTTTTGAGTTTTTCACGATGGGAAACTATCAGATTTCACTATAAATTGTAGTCACTTTTTGGCAAAAGTCAAGAAAATCTCCGCACTTTTTTTCATTTTCTGCAGGAAGCACAAAAATCCGCTTCCGTTGCCCATCCCGGATCGTCAATTTGAAAAATCCGCCCGGAAAAGCACGGCTTTTCCGGGCGGATTCGGGCCGTTTATCAACCGATTTTGGCGACAAAAACGGTTTTAATATTGCGGAGGAAGAATTTTCCAGGCCATGTCAAAAGCCGAAGGATCCTGACGAACAATATAATCAATGTACGAAGAAATCATTTTTCCGGTCAGAACATAGCCGGCGGAATTCATGTGCCCATTCAAAAAGAATTTCTTATTGAATGCTTCGTCGTACACCGGGGCGTAGGCCCGCAGATCGATAACATACACTCTTTCAAACATTTCGGCAATCCGGTACAGCGCATCCCGTAACCGGTCATACAGTTCGCTGCGCTTTTCGTTGTCCGCCCTGCTGCGGGGGGGCGACACCAGAAAGACCGAAGCCCCCGGGCTGATCTGCCGGTACCGCTGCAAAATGGCTCCGTAATAACCGAGAAAAGTTTCGGCGTTTTGATGATAATCCTCCGGATGGATATCCGAAACCTCCCCGAAGGTCAGTCTGCCGGCCAGCACTTCGCTGATATCGTTGACCCCCAAAGCGATGATATAGGCATTGCAGGCCTTCTGATCATCCCAAAAGCCCTTTTGGGATGCATAATCCCGCAGATACCACCGGGCCATCATTCCCCCACGGGAGAAGTTATAGACTTTGGATCCGCAGCGACGGGCAATATCCTGCCCCCAGGAATACTCAAAACAATCCAGGCAGATCCGGGCGCCGTCGGCATTGAACACTTCGAATTCTCCGCTCGAAAGGCTGTCCCCGATGCATCCGATGGTGCGGAAAATCCGGCAGAAGCCGCCATCCTCACACAACCGATCCAACGGTTTTTCGTTTTCCGGGAAAAGATCTTTCATTTCCATATAAGGTTACCTCCGTTTATTTTCCGGCGCCCTGAAAGGGAGCGCCGAATTTTATGATACTATGGCAGCGCATTCCGGCGGCAGGGCCGTTCGCGGAGCCGTTTTTCCCTTTATTACAGCGGCTTTTTGGCAATTTTAGCCGACGGGCGCGGAAACGTCGGATCGGTCGGCCGAATTTTTTCTATGCGGATCAGGCATCGCTCCTCGCCGTCAGGCAAAGCGGTTTCCGCAAGACAGGCTATCCGGCCGCCGAGCTTTGACACCGCGTTTTCGGCCTCTTTGCTCTCCTCCTTACCGGATTTTGCCTTCATAGCCACAAAATGGCCGCCCGGTTTTACAAACGGCAGGCAATATTCGCAAAGAACGGGGAGCCGTGCCACTGCCCGAGCAACCGAAATGTCAAACTGCTCCCGCAGCTGCGGGTTTCTTCCGCCTTCTTCGGCCCGGGCATGAACCGTTTCGGCGTGCAGATCCAGCTGAGTCAGCACCTCCTGCAGGAAAATCAGCCGTTTGTTCAGCCCATCCAACAAAGTCAGCGAAAGATCCGGCCGTATGATTTTCAGCACCATTCCCGGAAACCCGGCCCCGGTGCCGACATCCACGATCCGGGTTCCCGTCGGCGGCTGAATGCCGCGGAAAAACAGCAGGCTGTCATAAAAATGTTTCCGCGCGATTCCGCAGGGGTCGGTGATGGCGGTCAGATTCATTTTTTCATTCCACTCGCAGAGCAGTTCGGCATACCGGCAAAGCCGGTCAAGCGCCAATTCGTCCAGCGAAAGAGAAAGTTCCCGGCAAAGGGGAGAAAGTTCGGTTTTCAGAAGTTCTCTCATTCCGGTTTCTCCTGTTTCTTTTTCTCCTGGGCCGCCTTTTCCAAAATCACCGAAAGAACGGCTATATCCGCCGGGTTTACCCCGGAAATCCGGGAGGCCTGCCCAAAATTGGTGGGATGCACTTTTTGCAGCTTTTCCCGGGCTTCCAGACGCAGATTGTCCATTTTCCGGTAATCCAGATCTTCGGGAATTTTTTTGTTTTCCAGTCGAAGCAGTTCCCGAATCTGGGACTGCTGCCGGGCAATATACCCCTGGTATTTGATTTCCACTTCCACTTTGTCCCGAACCGAACGGGGAAGGGAGGGACGCTGCGGATCAAACGGTGCCAGCCCGTCATAGCTGAGCTGCGGTCGCATAATCAGCTCGATCAGGCGGATCCCGGTGGTCATTTCAGCCGTACCGCAGGAAACCAGATACCGGTTCAATTCCTCGCTCGGTGCCAGGGTGGTGGACCGCAGCCGGGCGATTTCCGCTTCCTTCCGGCTTTTGCGATCCAGGAAATTCCGCCAGGTTTCATCATCAATCAGCCCCAATTCGCGCCCGATGGGCATCAGGCGTTCATCGGCGTTGTCCTGCCGGAGAACCAGCCGGTATTCGCTGCGGGAAGTCATCATTCGGTAGGGATCGGAGCACCCTTTGGTCACCAGATCGTCAATCAACGTTCCGATATACGACGAAGCCCGGGAGAGAACGAGCGGCGGTTTTCCGAGAATCCTGAGAGCGGCATTCACTCCGGCCACAAAGCCCTGTACCGCCGCTTCCTCGTACCCGGAAGAACCGTTGAACTGGCCGGCCCCGTAAAGGCCGTCCTGCCCCTTGATTTCCAGGGTCGCCTTCAAATCCAGCGGATCGATGGAATCGTATTCAATGGCATAGGCATTTCGCATGATTTTGACCTTTTCCAGCCCCGGGATGGTGCGGTAAAAGGCTGTCTGTACCTCTTCGGGCAGCGAAGAGGACATCCCCTGTACATACATTTCCTCGGTTTGCGCTCCGCACGGTTCCAAAAACAGCAGGTGGCGTTCCTTATCCGGAAAACGAACCACCTTGTCTTCAATGCTCGGGCAATACCGGGGGCCGACCCCCTCAATTTCCCCGGCATACAGCGGAGAGCGATCCAAATTGGCACGGATCACCTGTTTGGTTTGTTCATTGGTATAAGTAATGTAGCAGGAACGGGTGTTGGTCACGGTTTTCGGATCGGTGGAAAAGCTGAAAGGGGTGATTTCCTCATCCCCGTCCTGGCGTTCCAGGCAGGAAAAATCAATGCTGTCCCGGGCAACCCGCGCCGGCGTTCCCGTTTTAAAACGGCGGAGCGGCAGCCCCAGTTTTTTCAGCGACGCCGAAAGCGCCGTAGCCGGGAAGGTGCCGTCCGGGCCGCTTTCATAATGCACCTCTCCCACATAAACCTTACCGCCCAAAAAGGTGCCGGTGGCCAGTACCACCGCTTTGGCCGTGAACTCCGCCCCCAACCGGGTGGTCAGAACCCAACCGTCCTCTTCCCGGCGGCAATCGATGATTTCGGCCTGTTTGACATCCAGCCCGGGCTGCAGTTCCACGGTATGTTTCATGGTTGCCGAATAGTTGCGCCGGTCAATCTGCGCCCGCAGCGAATGCACCGCCGGCCCTTTGGAACGGTTGAGCATCCGGCTTTGCAGGGTGTTTTTGTCGGCGGCTTTTCCCATTTCGCCGCCCAGCGCGTCCAATTCCCGCACCAGATGGCCTTTGGCTGTCCCCCCGATGGAAGGATTGCAGGGCATATTTCCGATCCAATCCAGGGTAATGGTGAAAAGAATCACCGAAGTTTTCAGTCTGGCCGCCGCCAGTGCCGCCTCAATCCCGGCGTGACCGCCGCCGATAACGGCTACATCATAGGAACCGGCTCGATAGGTTCGCATTCATATCCCTCGTTCTTTGCAAAAAGTTTTCCGAACAGTGTTACACGGCTCTGCCGGTAGGTATAGGTATACTCGGTTTCGTATTGGCTGCCGCCCGTTCGGGTTTCCTTGGTAATTTCGCCGCGTTTATTATAAGTATAGGTCACGGTATTGTCCCGATGCCCGTTGTCGGTTTCGTGCAGCGAAACCAGCCGCCCTTTGGAATAGGTAAACTCATAGGTCAACGAATAGTCCAGCGACGGCTCCGAAAGGGTCACCCGCACCGGGCGGTTCTTTTCATATTCATAATCGTAGGTATACACCGCGTTGCTGTCACTGCTTGTCACGGTGATCCGGCTGACCTTTTTCTGATCATACTCATAGACACGAAGGAAAGAAATGCCGGAAGTTGACTGGGTATTTTTTTCCGTCAGGCGGTTGCCGTCATACTGATATTCCGTGGTTTCGTACGGCTGACCGAAATAGGAAGTCTGCATCTGCACCACCCGGCCGTCCTCGAATTCAAAGGTATCCTCCCGGTAGGGTTCGCCCTCCAGGGTATAGGAGCGCCCCGTCAGTTCTCCGGTGTCGGAAAAGGTTTCCACAATCACCTCGTGATTGTCGGTCTGTTTGGTTTCCACGGTTCGGGTTGCCACTTTTTTTACCGTAAAGCAGGGAATGGCCGCCGCAAAAACAACCGCCAGAACAACCACGGCAGCAGCCGCAATCAGGCAGATTCGGCCGATCTTTCTTTTGGTTTTTTTCGGCCCTTTCTTTGCCGGCGGCTGATCAGCCGCTTCCCGAACGGTAAAATGATTAAAATCACTCATACTTTCACCTGGTCTTTCTGTAAATTACTAAAATAAACCGTCTGCGATTATTTTCCCACGCAGAAGCGGCGGAAAATTTCATCGGCCACTTCGGCCGTTACCTGTTTGCCGGTCAGGCGGAACAGGGCCGCCAGGGCATCGTCTACACAAACCCCCACGGCGTCCAGCGTCATGCCGGATTGCAGCGCCCGGATGGCCTCCTCCAGGCTGCTTTGGGCCTTCAGGGCACAGTTGTACTGCCGTTCGTTATTGAGCATAGCGGCATCGGGATCAATCTGCCCGAGATGCACCGCTTTTTTCACGGCTTCTTCCAGCCTTTCTAACCCCTCGCCGGTTTTGGCTGAAATTTCCACACGGGGAAGCGGCCGCAAAAAGGAATAGTCGGCCGACGCCTTAACATCGCTCTTGTTGAGTAGCACCACGGCATTTTTGCCTTTCAGGGATTCGGCCAGGGCCCGGTCATCGTCATCCGGTTCGACCGAAAGATCAAAAACCGCCAGCACCAAATCGGCCGTTTTCAGGCGTTCTTTGGCCAGCGAAACCCCCACCGCCTCCACCGTATCGGCGGTTTCATGGATCCCGGCGGTATCGGCCAGCTTTAAGGTCAGATCCCCCAGCAGGACGGTTTCCTCAATCACATCCCGGGTGGTTCCGGCTACATCGGTAACAATCGACCGGGCAGACCCGGAAAGAAGATTCATCAGGGTGGATTTTCCGACATTCGGTTTTCCCACAATGGCCGTTTCAATGCCCCGGCGAAGAATCCGCCCGTTGCGGTAGGAAGAAATCAGGTCGTTAAGCCGCTGCTCCGGTTGAGTCAGTAAACGAAGGAAAACCGGTTCGCTCAGTTCCGGGAGATATTCCTCCGGATAATCGCTATAGGTAGCAATGGAAGCATCGGCCTCCAGCAAATCCTGTTCGATTTTTTCGATTTCCCGGGCGGTGGTGCCGAGATAAGAAGCGGTATACAGCCGCAGGCTGCTTTCACTTTCGGCCGAAATCAGCCCCATAATGCTTTCCGCCTTGGTCAGGTCCATTTTTCCGTTGCAAAAAGCCCGTTTGGAAAATTCGCCCCGATCGGCCGGTTCCGCCCCGGCATCCAGCGCTGCCCGAAGCACCTGGCGCAGCAGCAGATTTCCCCCGTGCACCATCAGTTCCACCGTATCTTCCCCGGTATAACTTTTCGGTGCCCGGAAAACCAGTGCCACCCCTTCATCCAACACCCCGTGGTTGTTTTTCACCCGCCCGAACAGGGCGGTATAGCCGGGAATTTCCGCTGTTTTTTTATGGGAAACACTGTCGAATACCCGGTCGGCCACCGCAAAAGCCTCGGGGCCGGAAATTCGCACAATCCCGATGCCGCCTTCGCCGGGCGGCGTGGCAATGGCCGCAATGGTGGATTCGCTCACGGTTTTCCTCCCCTTTCCGTATTTGAACGCTGTTATCGAATCGCGGGCTTTCCGGCCCTTCTGCAGAAGGGCCGGAAAACCTCATGCTAACAAGCATACCACACTCTTTGCCGGAATGCAACCGAAAACGAAGAATTCGACCGACTTTTCGGGGAATGCAGTCCCTTCCTCCTTCTTCGGGTGAAAAAACCTTTTTCCGCCCCCGGAAAAACGACCGATTCCGCAGGGGACAGGCAGTATAATGAAAGAAAAAACGAACGGAGTGTCCACCATGCAAAAAGCCATCAAAGCCCTTCGGCAAGGGGTGACGAAACTCAGCGGAAGTCGGAAAGCCGATGCCGGACAGGCCCTCGAAATTCTCATGCGGCAAGCCTGCTTTTTCGCGGCCGGATTCTTTTCGGGGCGGGGAGCCATTCTTTCCCGATTTTTACCCTTCGGCATTTCCGCCGCGGCCGGTTGCCCGATTCCCTATCTTCTTTCCACCGGGGCAGGGGTGCTGCTCTCCTGCCTTTTTCCGGCCGTCGGTGTCGGGGCATTCCGATATCTTTCGGCCGTTTTTGCTGTATTGGCCATCCGAACCCTGACCCAGAAAATCCGGATCACCCGGCAAAGTCCCCTGTTTTCGGGGGGAATCGCTTTTCTTTCCTCCTTTGTAACGGGGGCCGCCCTGTTTCGGGAGGTTTCCGGCGGGGCGCTGTTTACCCTTACGGAATCGCTGCTGGCCTTTTGCGGCGCCTATTTCTTTCACATCGGCAGCGAAAGCCTGATAAACGGGGACACCGGGCTGTCGGGAGAACGCATGGCCGGCGTTACCGTGGTGCTGAATCTTGCGCTGCTCGGTTTGTTTTCCTTTACGCCGGGCGGCATTTCTCTGGGGCATATTGCCGCTGTTCCGCTCATTCTGATTGCCGGTCGGTTCGGTTCTCCGGGAACCGGCACCGCCTTTGGGGTCACGGCGGCATTCTGTTCGGCTTTATCGGGGGATGCGACCGGGGCTTTTGTGATGTTGAGCCTCGGTTCACTGCTGGCCGGTACCTTTTCACAACTCGGAAAATTGGCGCAGGCCGCTGCCTTTCTTGCTTCGGCCGGCATCGGCGCTCTGCTGGACGGCATCACCGGGGCCGATCTTTTGCTGTTGGTGGAAGCCGCTCTGGGCTGCGCTTTCTATCTATTGCTTCCCCGGGCAACGGCGGTTCGGCTGGGCAAGGTCTTTTGCGGAGCCATTCAGGTGGAAAAACCCGGCGGGCTCAAAAAATCTTTAACCATGCGGCTGCGGTTTGCCTCCCGGGCTTTACAGGATGTTTCCGAAACGGTAGACCGGGTCGCCTGTGAACTTTCCCGGCGAAATGCCCCGGAATTCAAGCAGGTTCTCTACCAGATTGAACAGGAATCCTGCCAGGGATGCACCCTGCAGATTTATTGCTGGGAAACCAAATACGACGAAACCCTGGCGGCCGTTCTGGATATGACCAAGGCGGTCAAAAGCGGGGAATGTTCCCCCGAAAAACGGTGCAGCGGCGAATTCAAAGGACGCTGTTTGCGGGCTTCCCGGATGGGCAACGCCGCCTACAAATACTACAGCGCCTATGCCGCCCGTCAGGCCGCGCAGGTCCGCATTGACGAAGTGCGGAATGTGGTTTCCGATCAGTTTACCGGTATTTCCCGGATGCTTTCCTGCCTGGCGGAGGAATTTGATGCCGAAGAGCGGTACGATTCCTCCTGTGCCGTCCGGATTTCTTCGGCCCTGAAAAACATCAATGTGTCGGTTTCTCAGTGCGGGGTCAAACTGGATCGGGAGGACCGGATGCACATCGAAATGCAGATCCGGGATTCCAAAGATACCGTATTAAACCGGGCCAGCATTATGCACGCTCTGGCGGCCTCCTGTGACCGGGATTTTGATCCGCCCTGCATTACCGTGGTGGGAAAAGACACCTATCTGAGCATCAGCGAACACGCCTATTATACCGCCGAAATCGGGGTCAGTCAGATTTGCTGCGGCAACAATCCGGTATGCGGAGATGCCTATGATACCTTCTTTGACGGAAACGGCCGATTGGTGCTGATTCTTTCGGATGGCATGGGCACCGGCGGACGGGCCGCGGTGGACGGCGCCATGGCCAGCGGCCTGATGTCCCGGCTGCTCAAAGCCGGATTTGATTACGATTC